>QHYM01000413.1 GCA_003223295.1 Acidobacteriota bacterium
TTCCGTCGACAAGGCGCTCGGCCCGCATCCGTCTGCAGATTCCCGTTTTTGTTCGCGGCACGGACGCTTCCGGCTCAGAATTCATTGAACTTACGAAGACCCTGAATATAAGTGCTCTCGGAGCCTGCATTGCCTGTCAGCATGTTCTGCGGCTCAATCAGGCTGTTCACCTAACTATTCCCGCCCCTTCTCCAGCTTCTTCCAGCCTCGTCCCTAGCGAAACTCCTCCGATCATTGCTCGAGTCTTGCGGCAGAACATGATGGGCGATACACGCCTGTTCGGCCTTGAGTTCGTTCATGCTCTTGAGTGAGCAATTCCCTCCAACCGTGATTCCTGGGTAGTTTTGTTACATCAAAGCATTAAAGCATTCAAATGCTCCTTGTTTTGCCTCGTTTTTCGCAAGGTTTTGTACTAGGATGACGCCGCAAGTAGGAGGTTGAGTCGGCCGGGGAACTCACCAAGATCCAGTACGAATGGTCTCTTGGTTGCTCCCAATGTCTATAGAACAATTTAAAATGCTTCCCCAAACCCCGCGGGGATAGGTAGAGGTCAGGTCTATTCCGGATATACCCAGCTCCGGCACCCTTGTGCCCCCGCGTCTCCCGGTCGAGGACACGTACCTCGAGCTGCTTGCGGATACGCTCGAGAGTCTCGACCTGCCCGCGCGCGGGCAATTTCTCCAGCGCTTCTTACGTGCAATCAGTCACGTGGAGTTGCGCGAATCTGAGTGTGTGCAAGTGTGGGACGAAATGCTCGCCCGCCGTCGCGTTCTGACGGATCAAGCGGGACGACCGATTGCTCTGAAGGCCGTTCTCTTGGATGTACTGACATCTTCCGGGTTCCTCCACGTCCCCATCATCATCGAGTACGAAGATCTCAAGAAACTCGAGTTGAATGCCGTCACCGATCCCTTGACGGGTCTCTACAATCGCAGGCTTTTCGGAGAGTCCTTCGAGAAAGAACTAAATCGCGCGCGGCGCTACACGCAACCACTTAGCCTGGTTATTCTAGACCTTCACCGCTTCAAGGAAGTGAATGACCGGCATGGTCACCCGCGCGGTGATGAAGTCTTGCGCGCTACCGCCGCAACTCTCAAGAAGGCGTTGCGCACTTCCGACTCTGCGTTCCGAATCGGTGGCGATGAGTTCGCTTTGCTTCTGCCGCAGACGGACTCCCAGCAAGCTCTCGCGCTCAGCCGCCGCGTCGAAGCAGTCTTCGCGGAGATGCTCCGTCCTCTCCAGCTGGAAGTGGCCGTCAGCATGGACCATGGCATAGCCATTTTCCCGCAAGACGCCGAGCAGGCCGATCAGCTCATTCGTATCGCTGACGAACGCCTTTACCGCCAGAAGCACGACAACCACAAGAGAACTGTCAATGGCGCCAGCCGCATCGAGCCTGCGCCCTCCGCCGAAACAGTTCCCGCTGCATCGGCGGACGTCCCCGGTCCGTTGTCTCCACCGATTCCCATTGAGACCAAGCGCGCACCGGAAAAACCCGAAAACAACCGAGAGGCCCGCCCCCCCGTAAACTCCGTCGCAGCCTCCGCGGAAGTGATCCCCGCTCCGCGCATGTTTGCGGTTCAGCGCAAAGCCGAGCGCGTGTCCATGGCCGGCACAAACGCGTACGCTGTCCTCGGTGAACAGGGAGCGCAGCGCGCTCGCGTCGTTGATTTGGGTTTCGGTGGCGTCGCCATTGAGCTCGATTCTCAGGAAGTTGTTCCTGAGAATCTGTTCGCCGTCCTGCACGTCCCGATTCTTCCTCCCGTGCGCGTCAACTTGAAACCTGTCTGGAAGCAACAGACCGCACAGGGTGGAGTTCGCATCGGCTGCTCTTTTGTTTCCTGAATTTCGTAGCGGAATCTCTTAAGTTAAGCCTTTCGCACTCCTTCACACTATCCGCGTAGCAGATCTCTCATTCTCTAAATTGCCGATTGCTACTACAGCGCGCGGGCCACTTGCTACAATTCCCGGCTGATTCGCTTCTGAAAGGACTCGTCATGGTCGAACCAAGAGCCAGCCATCCCTACTGGCCCGATGCCCTCAGTAAGTCATCCGACGATACGTCGAACCTGAAACCTTGGTCTTGGGCACTCGAGCGCCTCGAACAATCCCATAATTATTGGATCGCCACTTCACGGCCCGACCGCCGCCCGCACCTCATGTTGGTCTGGGGCATCTGGTGGCAGGACGCTTTCTGGTTCAGCACTGGCCCTCGCACGCGTAAGGCAAGAAATATCGCGGCCTTCCCCCACGTCGTCATTGCCACGGAAAAAGCCGATGAAGCGGTCATCCTCGAAGGCACCGCGGAGGAAATCAACGATCGAACTGTCTGGAAAAAACTCGCTAGAGTCTACAATGAGAAATATGGCGGCGACGTCGAGCCTCTTCTCATGGCCTCTGATGGCTGCGTCTTTCGCGTCCAGCCTCAAGTCGCCTTTGCTCAAGACGAACACGCGGAGAACTTTGCCGAAGCCGTCACGCGCTGGCTCTTTGAGGAAGACTAGCGTTCTACATTTTCGAGTAACACAATTCCGGCCAACGCACGCTCGCGCATTTCAGGGCTTCGGCGAGGCATTCCACATTTCTTGTTTAATCTTCCACTCCCCGCCTGCTTCGCGATGCAGCACCAACGCCATCTTGCCGTAGCCCTCGAAGTTCGGCTTCCCTTCCGGAGCCTGCGCCACCTGATGCTCCGTGGCCCACTCGCTTGCCCAGTCTCCGCACACTTGGATGTCGTGAAATTCCATCTCCTCTTTCGTCACTTTGTATCCCGGCATCTTCGACAGAACGTTTTCAATCCACGCCGTAATGGTCTTTCTTCCCACA
>QHYM01000414.1 GCA_003223295.1 Acidobacteriota bacterium
CTTTGGGGAGCAGGCCGCGGCTATCGAAATGTTTTTTACACCTGCATCGGCACGGGCATCGGCGCGGGGATCCTTTTTGATGGGCACATCTACCACGGGCGCACGGGTGCAGCGTCGGAGGCAGGGCACGTGGTCATCGATTATCACGGATCGCGCTGTGGATGCGGCAAGAAGGGCTGCATCGAGACCATGGCCTCTGGTCCTGCCATCGGCAGGAAAGCGCGGGCGCGAATTGCCGCGCAGCCTGAACGCAAGTCCGCGATTCTGGGGCTGGCAGGCGGGAAGGTTGATGCGATCACAAGCGAAATTGTCGGCCGCGCTTACGCCGCGGGAGATTCGCTGGCGAAGGAAATCCTGCTCGAAACAGTCGAAGTGCTAACGATCTGGCTTGGCAATATCGTGGACTTGCTCGAGCCAGACGTCATCATCATCGGAGGCGGCGTTGCCGCCATGCTAAATCCCTTCTTCGAAGACATCCGCAAGCTATTGCCTACCTGGAGCTTGAATAAGCGCTGCCTGGAAATTCCGATCGTGACGGCGCGCTACGGCGCGGAATCAGGAATCGCCGGCGGCGCCGCCCTTTGCAGAATTAGCGACGGCAACTAAGCCAAGTGGAGTCGCCGGAAGCCTATTTCAAATTGACTTTTTCCACGAGCGGCAGGTTCTGTGACGAGCCACCTACCATGAACGAGTAGCTGCCGGGCACAAGCTTCCAGCTATCCGAACCTTCGTCGTAAACGGACAGATACAGAGTTCGCACGGGCACGCTTACTTCTTTGCTTTCTCCGGCATTCAAATGGACTTTGTCCCAGGCGACCAATCGCTTCGGCGGTTCGCCCACGCTGGCAGGGAGCGCCGCGTAAACTTCTGCGATTTCTTCACCTGCGCGGCTGCCGGTGTTTTTCACGGTGAAGCTTACGGTCGTTTCGTTTCCGGCTGTTACTTTCAGTCCTGAGTAGGTGAAGGTTGTGTACGAGAGTCCATAGCCGAACGGAAAAAGCACCGGCTTGTTTTCGGCGTCATACCACTTGTAACCGACTTTCAACCCTTCGTCGTAATGCACTTCGAAGGTTGTCTTGCCTTCTCTCCCGGCTCCGGTCGGCGGGGTCAACAACTGAGGATGCGGCAGATCCGCTTCGCTCCTCGGGAACGTCATGGGCAGTTTGGCACTGGGGTTCACTTCGCCGAACAGAATATTCGCGACAGCGTCAGCGCCCTTGCTGCCTGCGTACCACGCCTCCAGAACGCCGCGTACTTGATTGAGCCACGGCATGGTTACTGCCGAGCCTGTTTCGAGCACGACGATGGTCCGGGGATTGGCTGCGGACACCTGCGCGATCAGCGCATCCTGATTGTCGGGCAGGGAAAGACTAGGCAAATCAAAATCCTCGCTCGTCCACTGATAAGCGAAAACAATAGCTACATCTGATTTCTTTGCCAGCGCTGCCGCGGAGGCCCGGTCCGCGCCGGAGTCAAACTCTACCGTCGCTCCGGGAGTCTTTGCGCTGATGGCTTTCAGCGGAGACGTCGGAAACCAGATGTGTTCTTTCCATTTGGTGGCACCGTGTCCGGGCGGGTCCACCTGTGCCGAGCCGCCGCCGGAGATCATCCCGGTGTTTGCGTTGGGGCCTATGACCGCAATCGAACGCAGCTTAGCGCGATCGAGCGGCAAGACACCCTGGTCATTCTTCAGTAAAACGATGCTCTGCTCGGCCAGGTGGCGCGAAGTTTCGAGGCCACCCTCCACGTCCACCACACTTTTCTTTGCCGGATCATCGACAATGCCACTCGCAAATTCCGAACGCAGAACGCGGCGCACGTGATCGTCCAGTTCTGCCATGGAAACTTTGCCTGCTTGCACGGCCTGCTTGAGTTTCTCGCCGAAAAAAATATCTTCCGGTTCTTCGTGGTCGAGTCCGGCAGCGGAAGCTTTTTCCGTGCTGTGCGTTCCGCCCCAATCGGAAAGGACGAAGCCTTTGAAATTCCAATCCTTCTTGAGGACATCCGTCAGCAGATATTTGTTTTCGCAGGCATAGTCACCGTTGACGGCATTGTAAGAACACATCACGCCGGAGGGATCGGCAATCTCAATGCCAATCTGGAAAGCCAATAAGTCGCTCTCGCGCATAGCGCGCTTGCTGATGATCACATTCACTTCGTTTCGCCCGCTTTCCTGATCGTTCAAGGCAAAATGCTTCATATCGCCCATGACATGCTGGGCCTGCTCGCATTTCATGCGGTTACCCACCAGTGTGCCGGCAAGAATCGGATCTTCGCCCATGTATTCAAACGTCCGGCCGTTCCGGGGTTCGCGCGTCAAGTTCACGCCTCCGCCAAGGGTCATATTGTAGCCTTGCGCGCGCAGCTCGCGTCCGATAAGCGCTCCGTATGCGCAAGCCGCCTGCACGTCCCAACTGGCCGCGGCGGCAACATTGGAAGGCAGTGCCGTCGAGTAGCGGCCGTTCTCCCCACTGCTGCGCACGCCATAGGCTGCGTCACTGATCTGAACCATTGGAATGCCCAGCCGTGGCACACCCAAAACAAAACCGGCGCCACCATTGCCGAGATACGCGTTCGGCCGCGGCGCTCCCCACCCGGGCATGCCGTTTCCGTGAACGAAGTTGATTTTCTCATCGAGGGTCAATTCGTGCAGAACCATCTCCGCGCGGCGGTCCGGCGACAGCGTTTTGTCCATCCACGGG
>QHYM01000286.1 GCA_003223295.1 Acidobacteriota bacterium
CGTAATTCTGTCCGCGCAGCCGGATGATATCGTCGAAAGCATCCAGGCTGGTCTTCCAGGCATTGAGTCTCGACCGCAGGTCCTCAAGGTCGAGGTAGTTGTGCAATGCGGTTTGGAAGTCGTGAGACGCCATCAACTCCATCAGGTAGTAAGTCTCCGGCGCATCGGGCAAGTTGCGCAGCCGGATGACCCAGGTTTCGTCCTCACGGCTCTCCTCGCGGACCAGGGCATTGAGAAACTGCCCCTCCCGGATGCTGCGAATCGATGCATCGACGCTCTCGACCTGGTGGCTGAAGAGCTCGAGCGCGCGTCCATAACCAATCGCCGCGCGACCGTGAAGCTTCAAGGTAGCGTACGCGTGAGGTACGGCAAGAATCACTTCCTGAACCGCGGCATCCGTCGGCTCACGATCCACCAGGATGTTCCACGGCACGAGCGCGCGGTCATACTGCTGGGCCGAGGCATCAGCCCAGCCTGCCCGCAGCAGAGCCTGGTTCGAGAACGGTCCCTCGAGATGGACGCGGTCCAGTGACTGTCTGGCCCGCTCAAAATTGCCCGATTCGAACAACAGGGTGCCCAGCACCAGGTTCGACTTGTCGCGGATCGCGAGACCGGCGGGATCACCGGCCGACAGCTGCCCGGCCTTGTCCAGTTGCTCGATCGCTTCCTGTGGTCGACCGTCCTGCAACAGCGCGATGCCAAGGTTGTAGGCAACAAACCCGGCCAGGCGCTCATTGCCCTTTAGCTGTGCGAGCACCTTAACAGCCTCGCTCGGCTGGCCTGTCGCCATGAAGACGTTCGCCCTCAGGAACTCGACGTCGCCCTTGATCTCCTCGGGCACCGTACCTTTGATCCGCGCTAGCGCCTGCAGCGCATCGTCGAGCTGACCCTTCTGGAAGTGGATGCGGGCGAGCCTGAACGCGGCCTCGTTTCGTACCGCCTCATCGACCGCACCTTCGAGCACCGCCTTGATGGCGCGCCCTGCGCGTTGGTGCATGCGGTAGTCGAGCTCAAAGTCGCCGACCGAGAATTCGGCGTCGTTGATGTGATAGTGAAGCGTATCGAGTTGGGGTTCGTCCAAAACGTGGTATTGGGCGAGCTCGGTGTCGAGCCGTTGGAGTGCATCAAAATACTGTCCTTGGTAGGCGTGATAGAGCGCCTCGCCGAAATAGAGGTCCCTCAAGTCGCCGCCCGTGGCCGGACGGGCGGCAAGTCCCAGGGCCAGGCCGAGTCCGATAAGTTGGCGAGTCGCTCGCATCGATTACCATTCCCCAAGCGCGATCGGAGTGTTGCCGGAACGCGGTCCGGCCAGAGTCAGTTCGACCAGCTTTGGCTTCACTTCCTTGCGGAAAGTAAACTCTCCTGTGCGGCTGAAGTCCGCGCCGCCCTCCAGCTTGCCGTCGACAAGCACGTCCAGCTTGTGATCCCCGGTCGCCACGTTGCCGACGTAGATCCGTTGCACGCCGCCTTTGCGCAGGGCCTGGAGCTCTTTGGCGCTGTAGATGTAGTGCGCAACGAGTTGGCCGTCGATCTGGAGCCGCACGGCGTCGAGGCGCATCGCGTCGCCCTTGGCCAGCGCGACGAAGATCGCGACCTGTGTTCCTGACGGGTATAGCAGTTTCTCCTCCAGCTGGCTCAGCTCTGCCGATATGCGGAGGGCGTCTGACTTGATCTCCTGGATCTGTTCGTCGAGGCCCCTCATCTGCCGTTGGTCGGACGGGATCTCTTCCTGGGAAGGCTTCCGGACCGCAGCCTGAGGGGGCGCGCGTGTGATAATGACTTGGGCGCTGGCATGGGCCGAGCCGCCCGGACCCGTGGCGGTGACGGTATAAGTGGTCGATTGAGAAGGCCTCACTGTCGTAGAACCCTGCGCCGCGACGGAGCCCAGCGAGGGCTCCAAGGTGATGGATGTGGCGTTCGTCGACGACCACGTGAGCGTGACCTGTTGGCCCGCTTGGGCGGAAGCCGGTGAGGCGCTCAGAGCGACGCTCGGGGACGCTCGCGGCGGCCCCGGTTGCGCCGCGGCAATGGGCTTTTGCCCGTTGGCCATCAGCGCAAGCGCGACCAAACCGAACAAGACGGCAGTGCGAAGTGAATGAAAACACATCGTATTCACTCCTTGTGTAATGGAGCATACATAGAGCTAGGAACCCCCAAAGTTCCCCCGGATTGGTCCCAGGATTGCGAAATTGCACGACGCTGTAAACTGTTCTTAGGAACGGATTTCGAACGGTGCGTGATGGTACTGGACTAGACCCGTCCGTTTGGCCGCCCGCGGAACGCCGCAGAGAGCTCGCAGCGGCAAACCTGCAAGCGGAGTCTTACCTTGAGCGAGAGCACAACGCGCGATGGGCTGCGCTTGGCGTCGCGCACGCCACAAGCGGCATTACGGCCAATGTATTGACATTACCTTTGCCTCGCAGCAACGCGCTGTTGAGGGATAATGTCTATATATGTAGAGAATTTCTGTGAAGGTTCCTCGAATATCCCCGCAAACTCTCCGCGTTCTCGAACGCTTCATCGAACACCCAACCGCCTGGCGCTACGGGTATGAACTGAGCCGCGAAACGGAACTTAAGTCCGGCACGCTCTACCCTATTCTCATGTGCCTTGCCAAATCCTCTTTGCTCGAAACCAAGTGGGTGACCATCGAGGATGGCGTTCCTCCGCGTCATACCTGCCGCCTCACACCGAAAGGTATTGAGCTGGTTCGTAGCTTGCCTGGAGCAGCTCCCGCAGCAAGAGTCCGCCGGCCAGCGTTCAGCGGAGGCCGCGCGTGATTCCTGTCGCGTACTGCCACCGCATTGCCAGTCTCTTCCTGCGTTTCGCAATTTGGATCGCGCCGCACGACACGCTTCACGCGTCAGAACCGTCATCCGATCTGGATCTGGATCTGGAACAGCCAGCGGACGAAGCAGCACGAAATCCATCAAGCTGAAGACGGAAACATTCACCCCTATTCCTAGCGCGAGCGTGAGCAATGCAATGAGCGTGAACCCCGGATTCTTCCGCAGCATGCGCATGCCGAAGCGGACATCCTGCAACAGCACTTCCAGCATTGGCAACCCCCTGCACTCCCGAACCATCTCTTTCGTTTGCTCGACGCCGCCCAGCTTCATAAGCCGCCTCCCGCCGCGCTGCCCCGTGGCTCATACCCGATCGCAGATTGTCCTCAATGTGCATCTGGAGATGGCTTTCCATCTCTGCAGCGAGCTCCCGCTCTCGCCGTTCTCTCCTGAAGAGTCCGCCCAGCCGGAACAGAAATCCACGCAACCATTTCATAACATCCTCTGCTGCTCGAAACCCTAATCTCAAACTTCTTGTTTAGGCCCCTTAAAATTACTCGCAGCGCAGCGCCACCATCGGATCGATGCGCATCGCGTGCAGCGCCGGGATATAGCAGGCCAGCAGTGCGGCGCCGGCAAGAATCAAAGCGACACCGGCAAAGGTAATTGGGTCGGTCGGCCGTATCCCGTACAACAGGGTCGAAAGGTAGCGGGTCAGGGCAAACGCTCCCCCGAGTCCCAGCCCCAGTCCCGCAGCAGTCATTGCGATTCCTTGGGTCATGACCATGCCGACCACGTTCCTTTGGCTCGCGCCCAGCGCTACGCGAATTCCGAATTCGTGAGTTCGCAGGGCAACGAAATAGGCAACCACTCCGTACACGCCGCCGACCGCGAGCACCAACGCCACAAACCCGAAAAAACCCAGCAGCGTCGTGTTGAATCGTGGTCCTGATAGCGAGTCCAACACACGTTGCTCCATCGTGGATACTCCGAAGACCGGTTGCTCCGTGTCCACCGCAGTCACCTGGTCACGCACCACCGCAGCCAGGTTCCGTGGATCGGAGTCTGTCCGCACTGCCAGCATTGCTGTCGAGGGCGGGTTTCCCGCATACGGAACATAAACCTGCGGCTCGGCCTCGCGGTCTGGCCCAGTGTGTCTCACGTTTCCGACTACACCGACGATCGTACTCCATGGACTCTCGGTCGGGCCGAATCGAATGCGCTTTCCAATTGGGTCATCGTTGGGGAAAAAGCGCTGCGCAAAAACCTTGTTAAGAATCACGACGCGCGTTTCCGGCCTGGAATCCGTGTCATCGAAAACCCGCCCCTCAAGGAGCGCGATTCTCAGTGTTCTAAAGTACCCGGGGTTCACATGTTCAACCGGCGTCATCGGTCGAGTGCCCGCGGGCTTATTCGGTTCCCCTTCTATGGCAAACACGTCAATTTGCGCGTAGTTTGTCAGCGGCAGCGAGCTCGTCAGCGCGACGCACCGTACTCCGGGTAATTTGCTAACGCGCTGCAAAACTTCTTCAAAGAAAGCTCGCCGCTGTGCGGGAGCTACATATTTGGTTTCTGGCAGCGCCGTGCTGACCGTCAGCAGGTTGTTCGAGTCGAATCCAGGGTCGACGTTGGACAGCCGCAGGAAACTGCGAATCAGCAAACCAGAGGCCACCAGCACCACTACCGCCAGCGCCAGTTCGGAAATCACCAGCACGCTTCGCAGCCTGTGCTGACCATATCCCCCCTCTGAGACAACGCGTCCTTCCTTCAGGTTTGCGATGACATCGGGCTTCGATGCCCGCAGCGCCGGAACCGTGCCGAATACCATCGCAGTCAAGCACGTGATGCCGAACGCAAAAAACAGCACCCACGTGTCGATGGTAATGGGACCGATTTGCAAAAAGCTGGTCGGCGCGTACGCGCGCAGCAGCCGCACCCCACCCGCTGCGACCAGCAATCCTGCCACACCGCCGGAAGCAGCAATCAGCGCGCCCTCGGTTAGCAACTGCCGCAGCAATCTCCCCCGACCCGCTCCGATTGCTGCTCGCACCGCCAGCTCTTTCTGCCGGCTCGCCGTCCGTGCAAGCTGCACGTTCGCGATGTTAACGCAGCCGATCAGGAGCACGAAGGCCACCGCTGCAAGGAGGATCAGAAGCGTCGGGCGAACGTCGCCAACCAGCTTTTCATGCAGTCCAGTCACGTGCACCTGCAGGCCGTCTCTCATATGAATGAACATAGCCGGAATATCCGCATTGGTTTGCTGGCTTAGCGCAGCCAGTTCCGCGTTCGCCTGTGCTAGGGTTACGCCCGGTTTTACTCTTCCAATGACCCGCGTCAATGCCAAACTTTTGGCGGTCCAATCCACCTTTGGTGGCAGTTGAAAGGCCAGCAGAATCTGCGGGTTTGCCCGCCGGTCCGGAAATCGAAAGTCTGGCGGCATGACGCCGATTACCGTATAACTCTCCTTGTTGAGCGTCACTGCTTTGCCAGAAATGTTCGGATCCCCTCCGAATTTCCTCTTCCACAGCCCGTAGCTGAGGAGTGCCACACGCCGGCCTCCCAGCTGGGCCTCTTCTGTGAGGAAACTTCGCCCAAGCGACGGCTTCACGCCAAGCACATGCAATAAATTCGCTGTCACGGAAACGCTCTCGATGCGCTCTGGTTCTCCTGCGCCCGTCAGGTTCACCTGACTCCCGCCGTCGTACGCGGCCATCTCCTCAAAGTGATGATTGTGCAAATTCCAGTTGGTGTAATCCGGATTGGGAACCATGTTGTCGTTCATTCTTGGCCAATATTCATCCACCCAAACCAGCTTTCCTGGATCACGGTATGGAAGCGGCCTTACCAGCACCGTGTTAACCACGCTGAAAATCGCGGTATTTGCCCCGATACCGAGTGCCAGAGTCATGACAGCGATGGCGGAGAAGCCTGGATTCTTCCGCAGCATGCGCGCACCAAAATGCAAGTCTTGCAGAAATACTTCGATCATCGGCAGCCCTCTACGCTCCCGAATCATTTCTTTCGTTTGTTCGATGCCGCCCAGTTTCATGAGAGCCTCCCTCCGCGCCTGTTCCGGCGCTATGCCCGCCCGCAGATTGTCTTCGATATGCATCTGGAGATGGCTTTCCATTTCCGCAGCGAGCTCCCGCTCACGTTGTTCCTTTCCAAATAATTCGCCCAGCCGGAACAGCCATCCGCGGACGCGCCTCATGCAGATTCCTTTCCGGGAGCCAGGAACCGCGCCAGAATTTCCGTGGTCTGCTCCCACTCGCGCGCTTCTTTATCCAACTGCTTGCGCCCGGCGCGTGTCAGTTTGTAGTACTTGGCCTTACGATTGTTGTCGGACGTGCCCCACTCGGAGGAACTGTAGCCCTCCTGCTCCAGCTTCAGCAGGGCGGGGTACAGCGTTCCGTAGTTCACCGCCAGCAGCTGGCCGCTGGTCTGTTCGATCCGGCGCGCACTCCCGTACCCGTGCAACGGGCCCAGCGCCTGCAGCGTCTTCAACACCATCAAGGCCAGCGTGCCTTGCCAAACGTCCGCTCGTTCGCCCATTGTTTCTTCCCGTGGCTCCTATGGGTTTCCCATACCTAGATGCCACAGTCCCTATGGGAATGCAATAGAAGAAATGTTGGATCGAAAACAATACCGAGTGGAATTTCAAGGACTTAGAAGAAATGCTGGGGAGCGCTAAGACGTTGAAAAGGAACAATACGGAATGCAAAGAAATCCTTATTGGCCCCTCAATGGCCCCTCGTTTTTGTTGAGCCAGTGAAATTCCTTCTGTATGGGTTTTTAACCCAGCGCCTCACGTGGCGAGTCGGCTCGGGCCCAAATCTTGTGGCACGGATGGCAAGCCGACGACTGAACCTTGGCAATCTACAAAGAAGGGACTGTCAAGGACTTACGAGGCACTGTCAGGAGCACCAGTAGCGTTTTGGAGCAGTCAGAAACGGTTTAATGTTCCTTCAGTTGTTCCCACGCGGCCCCCATAGGCGTGGCAAGATGGCATCTCTAGGAGGCATCATGAAAAAAACACTGCCCAAAAAGCTAAAGAGCGCCAGTGCGCTGCGCTAACGGCTCGGAAGCTAAGGACTTTCCGCACCACACCACTCGCTACGCTTCTCGAACAATACCTCCAGCATCTTGCTGTTAAGGGATTCGCCGAGAGCACGTTGAGGCTTCGCCGCGTCCACATGGAGATGTTTCTGAAATGGTGCAGAACAAACCGAATCACGACGCCGGCCAAAATCACGCGAACGTCTCTCGAAAGCTACCAGCGATATTTGTTCCAGTACCGGAAAAGAGACGGCCAGCCGTTGGCCGTCGCGAGCCAGCACTCGCGACTCGCGCCACTAAAGGTATGGTTCAAGTGGCTGACTCATCGAAAGCATATTCCGCAGGACCCGGCGACCGAGTTGGAACTGCCGCGCGTCGGGTACAAGCTTCCGAACGTGATGAACAAAGACGACGCCGAACGTGTTCTAAGCCAACCGGATGTGCGAAAACCCTTAGGTATCCGGGATCGCGCTATGCTTGAGATTCTTTACTCCAGCGGGTTGCGCCGCACGGAGCTTCTACAGCTGCGGTTGTACGACGTGGACCAGAATCACGGCCTCCTAACTGTTCGACAAGGAAAAGGAAAGAGAGACCGAGTGGTGCCGATTGGCGAAAGGGCCTTGGCGTGGCTGGACGTGTATTTGAGCAGCTCGAGACCCGAAATTGTCAGGAAGCCAGATGACGGGGTTCTATTCCTTACCTCCAACGGCGTCCCATTTACACCGAACCACCTGAGTTTACTGGCTCGGCGATATGTGAAGGCTGCGCAGATCGGCAAGAGCGGCGCCTGCCATATTTTTCGCCACACGATGGCGACGCTCATGCTCGAAGGAGGCGCCGACATTCGCTATATCCAAGCAATGTTGGGTCATGTACGACTTGACACCACTCAAATCTACACGCATGTTTCGATCCGCAAGCTGAAACAAGTCCACGCTACTACCCACCCAGGAGCACGTTTGGACGCACAGACCGATGAGGTCAGCCAGCTACAAATCGGCCCCGAGTAACGCGTCGAAACCGACACCTTCAACAGAAGAGACCGACTGGACACAGTTTCCATCGTATTGCTGCCCAAGGCAGTCACCGGGAAACTACAATACGTGAGATGCCCACAACCGCTCAGAGAGCGACACAGGAAGAAGTCTGCTTCACGTCAAGGCCAGTAACCTGCCTGCAGGAAATGGTAACGGAAAATCCACAGGCATCATACTACCGCGCCAGATACTACAACCCAACTCTCCAGAGGTTCATCTCTGAAGACCCAATCGGGTTCGCTGGCGGAGATACAAATTTCTATGCATATGTGTGGAACAGTCCGACTAACTTCTTCGATCCGGTAGGCCGATTCGGCTGGCCGTTGCACGTTCGCATAACAAACGACGCTTTGCAGGCCACCGGCCTCTCGCCCGACCCGGGAATGGAACAGCAGGTTGCCGCTGTGGACTTCCGAGACGGATCTCAAGGGACCGGCGCCAATGCTGCCAACACTCACGCTATGGCAGGCCGCAAACCGAATGGAAACAAGCAGAATTGCGACCAGGCTTCCCAAGGAACCCAGCAGCAGATCATTGACGACGTGAATTCCGGAGATTTGACGAAGGCGCTCCACACGATCCAGGATGCGTACTCGCCATCTCACTATGGATTCCAGTTCTGGGACGGCGGGTGGGGGTGGTTCCACATTCCCAGTTTAGGCCATATTGAAGGCGATTTTAAACCTCCTCAATCAGCTGTGGACGCAGCGACAGCGGCTTCAGCACAGTTCTTGAGAGACATAACGCAAAACCCCAACGGCCCAATAGATCCGCGTCGTTACCTGCCCGCGAATCCGTGCATGCTAGGAGCGTGTCCGAGATTTCGCATTTAATGGCGCCGGGCCGGGCGTTTTTGATTCGTGTGGCTAGCAGAAATCCTATGGGGAGTTGAATCTGGTTCCGTGAATTACTTTGTATTCAAAAAATCACTTCCAGTAACCGCTTTTCGCGTGCTTGCCCCGCAAGTCGTCGTGCTATCCACTGCAAATGATCTTGTGAAACTTCAAAATGTTGTGAGTCATGCAGATCAGTGCCCACTCCCCGCGTACTTTCTCCAGTCCGCGTAAGAGAAACTGTCGGAATCCGCGCGCCTGTTTGATTTGTCCGAATACCGGCTCCACGATGAATTTTCGCGTCGCATACACCGCTGCCCCAACCTGGGTCTGTAGCTTCCGTTCCATCTGCTGGACTCGGCTAGCTCCCTTCGGTAACGGCCCTGGTTTGCAAGGTTCGCGCCGTTCGTTGTGCTTCTGCTTTCCCGTCGCTACGAATCCTTCTATCTTCCGCTTATTCAGGTACTTCAGGTTCTCCTCCGAGCAATATCCACTGTCGGTCAAAACTCCTTGCGGCTTTTGTCCCGACTGTTCCTTGATCTTCTCCAGCAACGGCACCAGCTGCTGTTTATCATTCGCGGCTTGCGTGACCTGCTGTCCTACGATCAATTGAAAGGCCGGTTCGACGGCGATCTGTGTGTTGTAGCCCTGTACAAATCCATCCGCCCCTTTCAGGATACGGGACTCGGGATCGGTAAAGTTGTATTGCGCTTTTTGCGCGGGCTGCGCTTTCTTGGCATCCTTCCCCGCGCTCCTGGCTTGCTCGCGCGCCCGCTCTTCCAGCGCGCGTTTGGCTTCCCGTATCCGGGCGATCCGCGTTTCCCTTCGTTGCAACTCTTCTGGCAACTCGTCTCCCCGGCGATCCCCACCGTAACGCTGATCCTCTTCTTTGTCCGTAGCCTCTGCTTGCCTCAACAACTTGCGCACTTCTTCCCGCAGCCGCTTCTCCGTCTCGTCCATCCTTCCGTAGCTCATGGCCTTGTGCTTGCTCGCGTTGGCCTTGACCTTACTCCCATCCAGTGCCACCCGCCCCAGCTTCATCGTCCCCGTCTCCAGCGTCAGCCGTAACATCTGCTGGAACAGTTCTTCCAGCGCCTTTAGGTGTAGCTTCCGAAAATCCGAGATGGTCCGGAAATCTGGTTGATTACCGGCCGCCAGCACGCGAAAAGCAACGTCTTCCACCAAATGCTTCTGGATCTTGCGCGACGAAAATACTCCCACGCAATACCCATAGAGCAAGATCTTGGTCATCATCCGCGGATGATACGGCGGTTGTCCCCGATCATCCTCCTCATACACGGACTCGATCGCCGAAAGGTTCAACTGGTCCACCACGTCGGACACGAAATAAACCAAGTGGTCATCCGGCAACCATTCGCGCAGGCTCGGAGGTAAAAGCAAATCTTGTTCGGGAAGGTAGGTTCGGTATGGTTTCGCCATGGTTCCAAATAATTCGCACACACTTGCACTCTTTTTCAAGTGAATTCAGCAGAAGTAAAGATGAATTCTCGGACCCACACTCCTAAGACTCTCTACCAGTGCATATGAGGCGAAGAGGCTTGGCGAGATAGCGGAGGGTGTTGGCGAATTCACAGTAATGCTGGCAATCGCTCCACCAAAAAACATCGAGATTCGTTTTTTGCCGATAGAGCAAGAAGGATTGAAGTTTCTGGAAGAGAAATATAAGGAATATGGACTGAAATCGACGTTTGATTTCAAGGGGCCTGACAGACCAAATGCTACGCAAGAAATGCCCGGCAATGCAAAATGAAACAAAGGAAGCGTCTGTTTAGTCCGATTAGTCCGACATAGCCGGGTTGCCCACAGGCCGATTCTGCGTGTGGGGCCTTTGGTTTTAGCCGGTAGCTACGAAGGGCCACTTCTCGTTAATCAAATCCGGCGCCTGCAGTACCTTTGTCTTTGACTTCCACCTAGCGGAGAGTAGGATTCACAAAGGGGTATCAGTATGGATCCTGTCGTAATCATGCTTGTTTTCGTATGTTTGGCCTGCCTTGTCTTTGTTGTTTTCCAAGTTAGGGCACTGTGGCAGTGTTGGACAGGCCTATTTGTTGTGTCCGGAAATCGATGCTTCTACGTATGCGGCTACAAGGCCGATGACCTTCTTGGCCTGTCGAACCCCCAGATTCTCGACCATACAGGGAAAGTTTTTTTGGCAAACGGAAATGAAGTTCGTCGCCTGCGGAATTCCGAACTTCATATATGGCTATCTGGCGACGAGCTCAGAGCCACAGAAAGAAATCTCAAGAATTATAGGAAGATTTGCGTGGTTCGAACGCATAGGTTCATCGGACCTTCGCGCACTGCCCGGCAAGTCGCGTAACCGGATATTTGTCCGAGCGCAACTCCACTTGATTGCATCGGTCTAACTCAGAAAGTTCTCCAACTCTTCCAGAACTGCTTGGACTGACTTCTACTGGTAGATGCCCAGCGGGAAGTGGTTCCCCTTACGAAACTCATATTCTTGGTACGAATTGAGTACATCTGGGCGCGGCGTGGAGTAGGATGTGGCCTGCTGAACCGGTTCCTTACAATGGCGAGGCTTGAGTGGTTTTGCAAAAGAGACGCGAAAACCACAAGGACTGACATGCAAATTCGAACAAGGCGGAGAGCAGTTCTGATTCTAGCTGCGGGTTGCGCACTCCTGGCTACGGGAATCCAGGCTCAGGAAATTCGCGATGGTGAGACGCTCTTACGCGCGATGCATGATCGTTACCAAAACAATTGGTACGAGACCCTGACCTTCACGCAAAAAAGCACGACGCACAACGACGACGGCACAGATAAGAGTGAAATCTGGCACGAAGCCATGCTGCTGCCGGGAAAGTTACGTATCGACATTGGATCGCTTGCTGACGGCAATGGCATGCTGGTAGCGAACGGCGCCCTGACTTCGTACCAGAATGGCAAGGCGTCGGATGCACATCCCTTCGTGCACATGCTCTTGGTCCTGGGCTTTGACGTGTTTCGCCAGTCGACACAAGCCACGATCGACCAGGTAAAAGGCCAGGGGTTCGACTTGACCAAGCTCCGCGAGGACACTTGGGACGGCGAGCCCGTATACGTCGTCGGCGCGGACAAGGGTGATCTGAAGTCGAAGCAATTCTGGGTGGAGAAAAAGCGCCTCCTGTTTGTCCGCATGATTGCGCCGGACCGGCGGGACGCGGCAAAAACCGCCGACTCACGGTTTGCCGATTACCGCCAGCTTCCGGTTGGCTGGGTGGCTGCGCGCGTCGAGTTCTT
Organism: Acidobacteriota bacterium; assembly: GCA_003223295.1. Taxonomy (GTDB): domain Bacteria; phylum Acidobacteriota; class Terriglobia; order Acidiferrales; family UBA7541; genus Acidiferrum. The sequence goes on from QHYM01000286.1 coordinate 11,974, forward strand.
TGTCGCTGGCAAGAATGTGTTCAGCGAGGAATATTCTGAAATTCAGACGAATCCCAAGCTGGATCCCGCCATATTCGATGCCAAACAATTCAACTCCCAACATTGGGAGAAGTGAACGTACTGCTTGCTCCTTGTTCTCTCGTTGCTTTTGGTGGTTTTCTTCGGTCCCGCTATCTTGCCCCAAACAAGCTATTTAGATTTACCTTAACATATTATTATGCTGTGGTAATATACATTGGAGATTGGGCAGGCTATTCTTCTGCCCCGGTCGCTTGCACGCGTGGCCACCGCGAGGGCCCTCACAATCCTCCGCCAGTCGCCTTTCCCAGTTACTACCCTATACAGAGAGCGCCAAAGAATGCCCTGGCGTACACGCCCTGCACCGTCGCCTGGTCCAGTGGCGCGTCAATACTCGACGGTAGCCTGACTGTCTTTCCGAAGCGTGACAGAAGGCCACTCTATTAGGTTGGAGCCTATTTCTTCCGAATACGACTGGGGCCGCTTATCGTTGAGCTAAAACGGCTTTGGAGTGCAACAAATTGTAAAACATGGAACGGACACGTACGCCTGCCATGATCGCCTTGTGAGGGAGAATCCCGATCAGACCTCGATGAAGTTTTGCTCTAATGCAAAACTTCCCCCACGGTGTCAGCGGGACGTAGAACCTCGGAACCAAGACCTCGCTAAATCCATTTCGTTCCTTGAATTCCCTCAACGAATTGTGTTTCTTGTTTCCGTAATTGAACATACCGAAGGTCAAGTACAAAAGTCCCTTTGACGCACACAGTTCCACGGCCTTTGCGATCAGAGCATTGGCAGGCCGCTTGTCTTGCTGGCTCTCTTTAGTAAGTATTTGCAGGATCGAACCGATCTCTCCTCTGTAGATTAACCAAATAAAACCGATCAAGTCCTCACCCACGTATGCGCAAATGTAGTTACAATGACCAAGAAAGGACGAGTGGTCCTTCTTGACCTCCTCAAACGTCTTCCCATAATGCCTGTTGGGCCTCCCCTGTCGAACTGGGGACTCATTGCTTACGCCCATAATTCCATGAATCAACTGATCATCCAGCGGCTTAACAAAGACCCTAACACCGCGTTTTTGGGATCTTCTCACATTCTTACGGCTTGCCCGTGGCAGCCGCTCCCACCACTCTCTAAAGTTAGTTGTTTTGACAGCTGCGATGCTGTCCCATTCAGCGTAATAGTCGTACTTCGGAGTACTGACGGGAGGTTTTTGCGCAAAGGTCAAAATGTCGGCCTGCAACCCTCCTCGCCTTTGGCTTTTCAATAGTTTGGCGCAGAGTTCGGGGTCCTCAAGTTCCGTGTCCAACCACTCTTCGTCAAGGAGCTGTGCCCGCCGCAACCAGGTTCCTTTGACGATTATGTTCTTCCCTTTGTAGTCGAATGCGGGGACCCTGCCCCATTTACCTTTGATTGTTGTCTCAGTTACGTATTGCGGCATGCGGCTTATTCAAACCCAGTTTCAGTCTAAAATTTGATTCCAGTAGCCACAAAATCTGGAGCCGCGGGGACGGATTCGAACCGCCGTTGAGGTTTTGCAGACCCTTGCCTTGCCACTTGGCTACCGCGGCTCTGATCCAACTGAGAGGACCGTTCTCATGCATTTTGGCAGCCTCGGGCGTTGTTGGCCTATAGTACGAACGTACCTGTTGGATCGTAAGCGTCAACAGCAGACCGTCTTGACAGCCTGGTTGGTCGAAATCCTGCCTAGGGTTGTTGGCTATCACCTCTAAACCATGGAGGGCAAGAAGTCGCGCCAGCTGGCCGCTCACGGACCTTGCGTGCCCCGCTTCCGGCGCACGACTCCAAATGTCGTGCTTTACTTAGAACTAAAAACTTAGAACTTAGGACTTCCCTACGCCGTTGTCCGGCGGGCGACGAGTTTCTTGGCAGCCTGCACGGGAAGCAACGTGGCCATCTTGCGGATCATGGCCAACACCAGGCGCTTGTCACCTTCGGAGAGCGTGGTGCTGTACTTCTTGATTTCCGCCAGGAAGCGAATTTCGTCCTGCGAGAGTTCGCCCAGTGCTTTCTGCGTTTCGCGGTCGCGGGGCGTCTCGGTGCCGG
>QHYM01000287.1 GCA_003223295.1 Acidobacteriota bacterium
GGTCAGAAGTTGCCGAATCATCCGCCGGCGTGTGCAGCCCAGCGCCGCGCGCACCGCGACCTCCCTGTGACGTTTCACGCCGCGTGCAAGAAGCAAGCTCGCCACATTTGCGCACGCGATCAGGAGCACCACCCCAGACGCGACTGCTGTCATCCACAAGCCTCTCTGGGCGTTTTGTTCGGTCGGCCCGGGATGACGGAACATCTCGGCAAAGGCTTGAACCACGAGACGATCAATTCGATCTGCGGGTGTGCCCTGATTTTTAAGCCGACCGGCAAGGACTTCTGCTTCCGAACGTGCTTGCCCCAGCGTCACTCCGGGCTTCATGCGGGCGATGACTTGGACTCTCATTTTTCCGGCTCTAATATTTCCCTGCTTTACGTAAGAGTCCAAAACCAGAGGAGCAACGATTTCAGATCCAACCGACCGCGGCAGTACGCCAATAACCGTAACCGCGCGCCGATTTAAGACAATCTGCTTTCCTGCAATGTACGCGTCCCCGTGAAACTGAGCGCGCCAGCAATTGTAAGAAAGCATCACAACAGCGTCTTGGCCAGCGACTTCTTCCTCCTCTCGGAAGTTGCGGCCCAACAATGGCTGAATGCCAAGGGCGGGGAGCCAGTTCGGAGTTACCAGGAGCCCTGGCAGGTTTTGCGAGACAGAGCCATCGGAGTCGAGAAAATAGTCAGCCCATCCCTGGGCTGCGATTTGCTCAAATGATTTACTGCCTTCGAGGACCGCTTGGTACACCGCCGGCGTAGGCGTATGGAGATCTCCATCGGCCTCAATTACCCAGATATGAACCAGGCGCTCTGGTTCGTGGAACGGCAAGCCGCGCAAGAATGCGGAGTCCACCAGGCCGAAGATCGCCGCGTTCGCTCCAATTCCCAGTGCAATGGTTAAGACAGCGGCGGTCGTGAAGCCGGGCGATTTGCGCAGCATGCGGAGCCCATAGCGAACATCCATGAAAAAGTTTTCAATGGAGGGCCAGCGCCAGGCGTCGCGGCTGTCTTCTTCAATTAAAGTGACGTTGCCAAATTCGCGGCGGGCAGCGTAACTAGCTTCTTTTCTGGACATGCCGCTCGCAACCAGCTCCTCGATCTTCTCTTCAAGGTGCCCCCGAATCTCTTCGGACAGCTCACCGTAGAGGCGTCGTCGTGAAAACAGTCGCTTCAGCCACATCATGATTCACCCGACGCTAGCACGCGAGTAATTCCTTCGAGCATCTTTTCGAAACGCGACACTTCCTGTTCCAGATGCTTGGCCCCCTTGGCGGTCAGCTTGTAAATGCGCACGCGGCGGTTCGTGGACGAGATGCTCCACTCGGCCTTCACCAACTCCGCCTTGAGGAGCCGTTGGAGAGCTGGGTAAAGCGAGCCTTCTTCAATCTGGAGCAAATCCTTGGAGGTTCTCTTAATATGCTGCGCGAGAGCATATCCGTGAAGCGGCTGCCGCTTCAGCGTGCGAAGAACCATCATCTCCAGCGCGCCGGGGAAAAGGTCTCTGCGCTCGCGGTCTTTCATGGGGAGTTCTCTCTGGCTTCGACTCAGCTAGTGCTAGTCTAGGCCTAGAGCAAAACAGTATGCGTCTGCGGATTCGAAGTCAAGAGGAAAAGGAAGTTCCGCTGGCAGCGCCACGCCGCACCTTTAATGCGCTTCGGCTGCGCTACTTGGATTTCTCTCTACCGTTCACAACCACCGACTGCACAATGCTGTCATTCTGAGCGCATCTGATTAGGATGCCCGAAGAATCTCAACCGATCTGAAGGTACAAACTGTGCGTTCGTTGAGATCGAATTCCCGCCTTTCAACTCGCAGCCGCGGCCGCCACTTCTTTTTTCCTCGATTCACTCCAGAGTTGGATGTACGGTTCCAAGTCCCGCATCATTTTTTGGAATTGTGCGAGGTCCAGCGATTGCGCCCCGTCGCTGATGGCCTTCTCCGGCGCGGGATGCACTTCCACGATCAATCCATCTGCCCCGATCGCCACGCCCGCGCGCGAAACCGCCGGCACCAGGCTGCGCTTCCCTGTTGCATGACTCGGATCGAGAATGACCGGCAAGTGAGTCAATTCATTCAGCGCCGGAATCGCAGCGATGTCGCAAGTGTTGCGCGTCACCGTTTCGAACGTGCGAATTCCCCGCTCGCACAAAATCACGTCCGGATTTCCGTGCGCCGTGATGTATTCCGCGGACATCAGCAATTCTTTCACCGTGCTGCTCAATCCGCGTTTCAGCAACACCGGGCGTCCGCATTTTCCCAGCGCTTTCAGCAGCATGAAGTTCTGCATGTTCCGCGCGCCTACCTGCATCACGTCCGCGTACTGAGCAACCAGGTCCACGCTGCGCTCGCTCATCACTTCCGTGATAATCGCCAGCCCGGTCGCGCGCTTTGCCTTCTGCAGCAGTTTCAGTCCTTCCTCTTCCATGCCCTGGAAATCGTACGGCGAAGTTCTGGGCTTGAATGCGCCGCCGCGCAGCATTTTCGCGCCGGCTTTCGCCACGCCTTCCGCCGCTTGCATAATCTGCTTTTCCGATTCCACCGAGCATGGCCCCGCCATCACCACAAATTCCTCGCCGCCAATGTGCGTGCCGTTCACTTTGATCCGCGTCTTTTCCTTGCGAAATTCCTTGCTCACGAATTTGTACGGCGCGGAAATGCGCACCACGTTTTCCACTTGCGGCATGGCCTCGATCGATTCCATGCATGCTGTCACATCGCCCACGCCCACCACGCCGATGACCACGCGCTCCTCTCCTTCGATGGAGTGCACCTTGTAGCCGAAGTGCTCCACCTGTTTTCGAACCTCGTCAATTTCTTCCCGCGTCGCATGCAGTTTCATGGAAATAATCATTTCTCTGACCTCTCAAAACAATTTCCACACTAAAAACAAAAAACCCACTCGGCTGGCGAGTGGGCTGAAAACTTTTTCGCTGGAATTCGCTTACAGAAACACCCCTCGCCATCCGGATGGATGCCACGTAAATCGATACCACCAATACGAATTGGCGAGTCGCGCATTCATGGAGCCCCCAGTGTATTCCGTCTCTTTTTCGAATTCAACCATTTCTTTTCTCAAGTCCGACCGGCCACTTCACCACTTTCCATTTTCTATTTTCTGCCTTCAGAAAAACAGCAGCGCAATTTTGTAGCGCGCAAAGCCCGCGGCTTCGCGCACGCGGCATGCGCCCACCGCGACGTTGCGGTACGGTTCGCTGTGAATTTTCTTCTCCAACTCCTGCGAGAATTCGCTGAGGTCCGGTGTCTCAAATCGAATTACTGTCGCGGAGTGCGCACCCGGCACTCCCACGTTCGCGTCGCAAGCTTTTCGCGCCTCATCGGGCACTCCAGTCACGTGCAAGCCTTTCGCGCTGAGCAGCGACGCCACTTGCTTTTCCTGCTGCTCGAGATTGAAATTACCGAAGGATTGCGCGAAATCCTGAACGGCAAAGAGTCCGGCCGTCCCCCGCACTACTGCAATTCCGACAGCGGTAACGCGTGGACTGAGAATGTTGGCGCGGTGTCCGCGAGAGTGCATCCATCCCGAATGGATCGTTGAGGAGTCTTTTCCGATGGCAATGTTTTCCGCGATGTAGGTGAAGCGCGCGCCGGCGTTGGTGAGGCGTTCTTCGAGACCAGGCTCGCCGGGAAGCTGATGTTCCATGATGTTGAGGTTGAGCATCAACAGAGCATGCTGGCGGGCCGCTTTAAAGAGCGCATCGTCCCATTTCAATTCAGGGAGATTGTTTGCGGCGCGCTCGCGGTTGAGCAACTCAAAAAGTTCGCGCTCGGATTCGTTGCGCTGCAACGGCTGCGATTGCACGCCAGCGGATGCGAAACTGAGAACTGCAAACGCTGCGATGAAGCACGTGAGAAACTTTTTCGCGGAGCGCGAAAAAAAGTTGAAACTTTTCTTGCGCGGCGGCGCGACATTTTTCGAAAGGAAGAACTCGCGCGTGGCTGCGGGGCGGGACGCGAAAGTTTTCATGCTTATGAGACAATCAGCCGCGAACGCGAACGGCGCTGAAGCTCAGCACCACGTGGCCACCAGCGGTGGGACGGCCGAAGCTGAGCATCGGGCTGAAACGCGAAAAGAGCAGCATCTGATCCAATTGCCGGCGAAGGTCAGAGCTCGTGGGGCCGGACAAAATCTGATAATCCGTCATGTGGCCTTCCGCATCGACAGTGACGTCCACCAAAAGGCCATGCGGCAAGGAAAGTTCGACGTCGTGCTGCTCGGGCGCCCAGGATTGCGGGTAATCCGAGAGCGAAAGGACTTTCGCTGGCCGCATCAGATTGATCGGCACATCGTTTTCCACTGCTCGGACGGTGATGCCCGGAAGAATCATCTGAATCACCAGAGCGAACACGAGAATTGCGGAAAGGAAGCCGCCGGTGGCCGGAACGGTCAGCGGGCGAAACACGTTCTCGAGAACGATTTCCGCATGGTCCTTAAACTGACGGAAGCGGCTCGTCCAATCGCGTGATTGCTGTGCCTGCGCGGCGGCAACTTTAATGCGCACGGCGAGATCGCCGGGAGGAATACTTTTCGGGACGCGCGACAGCAGCACGGACAGCTTGCGGAACCGTTGCAATTCTTCGCGACAGCCGCTGCAAGCTTCCAGGTGCTCGCGAATCGCGCCGCGCTCTCGCACGCGCTCTTCGCCCGTCAGGGCGTCATCGAGATAACCAGCCAGATTCTTTCGTACCGTGGTGCACTTCATGAGAGCCCCTCTCCCGCGTACGTTCCACGCGGGGACTTGCCTTGTGAAGCAACCGACACATGCCGGGCAGCCGAAGAGGCATCGCCGAAGGGCGACGGCTGCGGCATCACCACCGTTCCATGAACAAATGTCTGCGTGTGGGCTTGCGCGTGAGCCGGGGGAATTTCCAACCCACTCGTCTTTTCGAGTTTTCGTTCCGCTTTGGGTTCAAGCAACATGGGTTCGAGAATTTCCTTGAGCCCGCGGCGCCCCCGAAGAATCCGGGACTTCACCGTGCCGACGCTACACTCCAAAACTTCCGCCACTTCTTCGTAGCTGAGGCCCTCGATGTCGCGCAAAATCACCGCGCTGCGAAACGCCTCAGGAACCTGCTGCAACGCGCCCTGCACGGCCTCTTGAATTTCGTGCGCGGCGAGCTGCTCGAAGGGTGTGCTGCAAGCATCCGGAATCTCGAAGCGCGCCTGCCCTTCCTCCGGCTCCGCATCGATCGAAACATTTTTCTGCAAGTGGCGCTTGAACCAGCGCTTCTGGTTCAGCGCTTCGCGGATGGCGATGCGATAGAGCCAGGTCTTCAAGGAACTGCCTTGGCGGAACTGACGGATGCCGCGAAAGGCCTTCAAAAAAACTTCTTGTGTGCCGTCGGCGGCGTCCGAGGTATCACCGAGCATGCTGAGGATCAGGTTATAAACCGGCGCATGATAATGAGTGACCAGCCAGTCGAAGGCCGTCTCCGAGCCCGCCTGGAGCTCGTGGACAAGTTCCGCTTCGCCGCCGCCCCAACTGAGGGCACTAGCCCAATCGGACACTGCCGGCCTTTCCGACCCGAGTGCATTTCGCATTCTTGCCGCATGCGAAAACCCGGATCACCCTACGAAACCCATCGTTCTTGTAGCGCCGCTCTTCCGGGCGGCCTCTTACTTAGAACGATGTCCCAGGCACGACTTGCGATCCCGGATAGCCGGGATCTTCAAACCGGATGCGGCGAGAGCCACTGCCGAACCCGCTGTCCGCTCTCCTTCTTTAGACACCGAAGGAGGCGGAGATGTTTCCCAGTACTTGGCCTGTACGTGGCCAACCTACGTGGCAATTGTGGCACCGTGTTTTGTTCGGTGCAATGGGACACATGGGTGGTGTGACTGGTGATTCGTGACTGGTGTCTGGTGACAGAAGAAGGTCGCCGCACGTGGGCCACTGCCGGCGCGAAATTCCCTCCGAAACGGGAAAGACACTCTAGCCGTATCCTCCCCCTGGTAATTTTTGGAACTGCGCGTTCTAAAGGGCTTAAAGTGGCTGTGTTTTCAATGAGTTGCGGATGATCTGTAAGCGTGCATTCTAAAGGAGTTAGGGAAGGTGACAGCCAACAGTTCACAGCTGACAGTGAGAGACGCAAAGAAGAATGAAGGATCTGGCAGGGGGTACCCACACTCCCCGGCATTTCGGAGGGTTATCAAAACAAAGGGCTTACAAAATTTGATGGTTGTAAATGATTGAAAGAAAAGAGGGCGCAAAGAACGCTTGATGAACCGGGCAGCGCGGGGCGAAGTGGTGCCGGGAGTTTGGAAAAGGGCAGGCGGCGGGCACACATTTTGCGCCAGGCACAATAGAAATCGTGCCCAAGTCACCAACATCATAGCACAGTTCTGTTTACTCGTCAAGTACGTCTTTAACTTGTTTTTTGTAATAGAGATGTAGAGGCCCTGCGTTGAAGCCCGAGAGGCGTAGTGGTGTTAAGACCGCTCGCGGAGCAGGTCGACCTGGGCGCGGTCGTAGTAACACCCATAGGCAGCCCAGGTCCCCCAAGCCACGAGACCGGTTGCGACAATGAAGGGAAACGCCCACGGCCCTGGTGCAACAAGAAGAGCAACCGCGCCCAGGGTGATCATCAGGAATACGACGCACACAAAAGCCCCGACAAAGGGAACCAACCGCAGGCGAAGGTTCAACGTATCGTTTGTGACTTTTGAGAATTTTCCAGCAAGCAGGATTGGCATCACCATCAAAAACAGCAAGATGCATCGTGCTACCACCCAGCACCCCTGCGCACGCAGCAGTTCGCACCGCATTTAATTTGAACATGGTCCAACCTGCCGACCAGTAACAGAGAGGGTAGCAACCAAAGATTGGCGAAAGCTTACCCGAAATGCTGCCCTGGTTCGTTACAGGCCAATTTCCTCCCAAGAGGGGAAGGCCCAGGGCAACAGCGACAGCAGAAGCAAGAACCGCTAAAAAATAGAGCTTTTCGAGTCCGGACAGCATTACGGCAAAAGCCACGGCCGTAGCGATAACCGCGATTTTCCACTTCTCGCTCCAAGCGGGAGGCTTCGGCCCGAGCAGGAACTGCGCCTCTCCCTTTTCGCGCTGGTTTAGGCACCAGCCAGCCGCGCGCTCGATGGGCGGCAGTTGTTGCCAATCCCACAGGCGCATCCAATCGCGCCGCCAGATGTATTCCGCGGCTTGCGCTCCCCAATTCGCGAGCCTCTGCTTTTGCCATGTCGCCTGAATCGGAAAAGCCGGCGCTTCTTCCGCGGATTCCAACTCTTCTTGCAACTCAGCTTCTTCTGGGCTCAACTCGGTGCCAGAGGCTCGTCCCACGAAGTCTGCCGCCTGCCCTTCTTGCCGTGGAACAGTCGTTTCGTCCTTGCAATAGACAACTTGCAGGCGATTGTAGAGAGTGGCAAAGAGCAGTCCGACCAAAGGCAGACCTACGAGAATCACGTGGGCTTCCCATCTTTGAGCACGCCCCCCAGCCATAAGCACGTGCAGCCATCCGGTAGGCAATGCTAAGGCCAGGGGTTGCAGAATTTCCGCCAACCGCGCCGGGGAAAACAGCAGTGCGCCGGCAGCGATGTACAACACAAGTGGCAGCCACCTAGGATACTTATCCACGTACCGGGCAAGCGCGAACACCGCGCAGAGCACTATGAGCCACTCGCCAAGAGCAGCTGCAATCTGGATCACCCATCCTTGAGTTCCAGCCGCATCATTCGTTAGAAAATAGGTGGCGAAAGCTAGCACCGGTATCCAAACTGTTCTTGCCACAAACCGAAGAGCAGCCCACACGAAGAAATCTTTGTTGGAAATCGGGTAAAAGAGAAGAACAACGCGCTCTCCGTCCGTGGTCAGCTTTCCCACCAGCTTCCTTGCTTGAGAGAGAGCCACTCCAGCCAAAGCCAGGCTCATCGCGCTCAATACATACCCCTTTAACTGCGGAGCATTTCCCGGCTGCGCCATGACTCTGACCGCATTCGCGAGAAGCCAGATCCACCAAAAAGCTGTGGGGCTGCCTCCGCCGCCCTTCCACCATTTCCCTCTCCCACTCTTTCTTCCGGCGCGTCGCGCGCGTTCCTTTGCCGCTCGCTTCAGGTGCCGCACCAGAGCGGTGTCGTACAAACGGACTCTCATCGCATGCTGTCCTGGTCGCGAAGATCCAAGAGCACCTGCTCGAGTGATCCCTTTCCTTCCCCACCCCAGAGTTCTCCTGCTTTACCGGTTAAGCGCAGTCCACCGTGGTCGAGAACGCAAATGCGGTCGGAAAAATTTTCCGCAATCTCGAGGATTTGCGTCGTGTAAACGACCGTCCTGCCACGCGCGGCGGCGGATTTCGATTCGCGTTTGAAATACGCGATGCCCATAGGGTCCATGCCCGAAGCCAGGGGCTCATCGAGAATCCATAGTTCGGGGTCGATGACGAGCAGAGCCGCCAACCCCGACTTGTACAATTGCCCGCGCGACATCGTGCCAAGCGGCATTCCTGCCAAGGCAAGAATGTTCAGTTGATCCAGGATTTTCGCCACTTTTGTGGCGTCCGGCTCAGGCCGCTCGAACAGCCTGACGCACATGGCGATGTGCTGGAGCACATTCATTCGTGCAAATGCCATCGGAAGGTCAGGCAGAAACATGAGCCGCCGGCGCAGCTCCATTTTCCCGCGGCGAAATTCCTCGCCGTCGTAGTAAATCCGGCCCCGGCTCGGCACAACAATTCCAGCAAGGCAATTCAGCAGTGTCGTTTTACCGGCGCCATTAGCACCGAGCACGCCTACTACCTGGCCGGGTTCGAGATCAAGGGAGACCTCTTCGAGCGCCCAAACGCTATTGAATTTCTTGGAAACTTTGTTAATGCGAATTTGCATTTCATTTCTTGTCAGTCTGACGGCGACATAGCTCGTTTCGGAGTATAGCAAGCGAGGTGGCGGTTACGGGTCATTAACTTTGTATTACAAAGTACTTGACATGGCAGACCTGGATAAGCTAGTTTTGGGATGCGGCAGAAAAAGAGGAGTCCCATCCAACATGTTCAAACGCATTGCAGCGATCACAGCGATCTTTGTGTGTACGGCGGTAGCCTGGGCGATTCTAGGCTCCACCATTTTCTATAGAACCTACAATGCAGAGTCGGGCTTGTCCGGGCGCGTGGCCTCTACCTGGGGCGCCCCGCAGGCGCAGACGCCACCCGCAATCACGCATGAATGGCAGGAAGAAAGGACCGTCGAGGTAGAGGAAAACGGGAAGAAGACAAAGCATAAAGAGACTTACACGCGCTCCGAGCCGGTGAAGATTGACGGGAGCCGCATCACCGCAGCGCTGCACATTGACTACCGGCAAAAAGGGCTGCTGTGGTTCAGCACGTACAAGGTGGATTTCGACGGCTCCTACACGTTCCAGAATCCCACTTCGCGGGAAGAAGAGATTCTGTTGCAACTGCCGTTTCCGGCGCAGCAAGCGGTGTACGACAACGTGCAATTGCGGCTGGACGACAAGCCGCTGCCATTGACCTTCCGCGGGTCGCAGGCAGTGGCGCGAATTCGCCTGGCAGCAAGCACAAAGGCCGTGTTGCGCGCGGAATACCGCTCGCAAGGGCTGGATAGCTGGCGTTATTCGTTTTCCAGCGCAAACGCGGGGCAGCCGGGTTCGCAGAACGACAAGGAAATCTCCCAAGCGCGCGACTTCCATCTGATGGTAAATACGGACTTTTCCGGGTTCGATTTTCCGGACAATTCCCTTTCGCCGACAGAAAAACGCCAGACCGGGAACGGCTGGGAGCTGCAATGGAATTACGAAAACATGGTGTCCGGATTCGACATCGCCCTGAAAATGCCGCAGAAATTGCAGCCCGGGCCGCTGGCAGGAAGGATCAGCTACTTCGCGCCGGTATCGCTGTTTTTCTTTTTCTTTCTGGTATTTATTCTGTCCACAATGCGGGGGAACAACCTGCATCCGATGAACTATTTTTTCCTGGCGTGCGCATTCTTTGCGTTCCACCTGCTGCTGGCGTATCTGGCGGACCATATTTCGATTCATGCAGCGTTCCTGGTTTCTTCGGTTGTTTCGATTGTGCTGGTGATCAGCTATCTGCGATTGGTGGTGGATTTGCGATTCGCCGTGGTGGACGCGGGGCTGACGCAGCTCATCTACCTCGTGCTATTTTCGTATGCGTTTTTCTTTGAAGGCTTCACGGGATTGGCGGTGACGATTGGAGCGATCCTTACGCTGTTTGTGGTGATGCAAATGACCGGGCGACTGCGGTGGGAGGAAAAGTTCAGTTTGGCGGCGCCGAGGAACGGGAGAGTGCCAAGGTAAATGGGCCCACGAGTTCACCCAATGTCTTCACGGCGCAAGAGAACCCTGAGATTCGCGAGGCATGCGCCACTCGCAGGATCTCCATTCCTGTGAGGACGATAAAACACGAGGATTCTCTCGAAGCCGGTTATCCGCAAGACTCGCAAGGCAGCAAGTTCAGGATGTTTGAGCCGGGCATGCCATCCCATCTTCGGATTTGCGGCTAGCAAGCCGAATGTCTCATGCGCTGTTAGAAGAAATCGGTGGCCGACTGCAGAACTCGCTTCGGCGGCCAGGTAATATGATTGATCATCCAGGTCGCGGTCGGCCTTCGGACGAATGAGGTAGGCGCCGCTCACCGGCTGTTCGTTTTGCTCAGACGTTCATCGAGCAGGCGATGCTTCTCTTCCCAGTAAGACGGTCCGGCCTCGATTGGTGCTCCGGAGTGGAGCCCTTCCAGCGCCAGGGTTTCGAGTTCTTTGGCCCCGTCCTGGTCTGCCTGCACCAGACGTTCCAGCTAAGCCTCAATGCTCAATCCTTCGGCCTCCGCGCGGGCGCGGATTTTCGTCTCGAGGTCCCGATCGATGGCAAGACTCATGTTTGTCTTCCCTTCTGCGCTTTTGTGTTGATTGTACCTTTCGTGTTCCACAGATTACCACTGGATACTCGCTGATATCCGTTCCTCACCCTTTAGGGCGCCTGCGCAGGGCTCGGAGTAGTATGATTTGCGGCGCACTGAGGCGATGCTTGCCGTCTTCCACTCAAGGAGAAAGCTCAAGGGGAAGCAGAGCCTCGGATTCTCTGTGGATCGATCCAAGGAGAAAAAGCCGATGAGAACACGGTATTCCCTTTCATTCCCAGCAGCCAAAGGCGTGTGGGCGCACTTCCCTGCGATTGGTGTGACGGCGATTCTTGTTGCGTTGACCTGGATCGTGCTGGGAGAGGCACAGCTTGGAAAGGCACAAGCGCAGCAGCAAAAGGCGCCTGCGCGGATTTTCAATACGGCAAAGCAAAAGCTTCGCGAGGGCAAGATGCTTGTCGGGGCCACCGTATTCTCTCCTGACCCGAACATTTACTGCGCGACGGCCAACACCGGATACGATTATCTGTGGATCGAGATGCAGCATAGCCCCTTAACCTTTGAGGACGTAGCCAAAATGATTTGGGCGTGCCGAGGGGCTTCGGCGATGCCGTTTATTCGCGTGCCGGACGCGACAGAGGGCGATATCCAGAAAGCGACGGACATTGGCGCCGTAGGGATTATCGTTCCCACGGTGGACACCGTGGAGAAGGCGCAGGCGGCGGTGAAGTGGTCGAAGTATCCGCCCGAGGGCCGGCGAAGCCAGGGCAACGGGCAGTACGGGGCCCTGTGGGGAAGCGACTATCGCCAAATCGCCAACGAGAACATGGTGGTGGTGGTTATGATTGAGACTCCCATCGGCGTGGAAAACGCGGAAAAGATTGCGTCGGTCCCGGGGATCGATGTGATTTTTGCTGCGAGCACGGACCTGGGGAATTTTTCGGGGCATCGGCAGGGCGAGAAGGAGTACGAAGCGTTGGTGACGAGAATCCACGACGTGACGCTGCAGCACGGGATCCGATTGGGCGGGCCGCAGGCGTGGAAGGGGCGTCCGGGATTCACGTTCTTCCAGGGGCCGGGCGAGACGCAACTTATCGAGGCGGGAGCGAAGGTGAACCTCTCCGCTCCAGCGCGGCCGGCTGTCGCTCCGGTGGAAGGCGATAAGCCGCCGGGCGGGCATTAGAAGAAAGCACGCGGGGATTCTACACGAAGATTTTTCTGGTTCAGATTGTGGAGCCGATGGGATTCGAATCCGCCAGCTATATGGAAACAAAGGAGTTTTGCGACGCACCCTGTCCTTCTGGCGTCGGCGGTTTTGTCGAAGCCGCTTTCCACGGTGCAGCCCGTGAAGCTCGTCTCCTGCTTGCGCTGTGGTCGTGGCGGCGACCATTGGCGGCAATGAAGTCTATTCGGTCGCACTTCGAGGCTCCGACGGGTCATCTAATCCGCGCCGCTACGCTAACACCCCTTGATGAGCACCAGGTTGGCGGCCCTGTCGCCATCAAAGACTACCATCCATGGGCTCTGCCTGATGAAGAGTACTTCCCTGTCTTTCCATGGCGAGTTCTGATAACAGCCTCTGAGGTATGGACTTGGAGCGACGGCTTGCATCAGGTCAAATTCTTCTCGGGTGAGGCCGTTTTGCGTCGACTTCGGAGCTTGCGAAGGTCGGATCCCCGAACACTTCATTCATCGTGTTGGCCGTACGGGGCGAGCCGGTGAGCGTGATGTTGCTTCGACTCTTCGTGAGCAAGCAGCGGACAGCGTTGTTCCAATTGGAACGGGCGCTTGGGATTCGGATAGAGAGAGTTTCAATGAATGGCGAGTCGTTCGAGAAGAGAATGCGCGCCCGTCGACCTGGCACGTAACGCATAACGGCGACATGCGGCCCCGGGATGGTCTGTTTGCCCGGGGAATTCCTGCAAGCACAGATAGAAAGCTAATTTCCGCCGCGAGATCGACTCCGGTTTCGAAGATGGTCGTACACTGAAACGCATAAGTGTGCCATCATGGATGTGCCGCGTTTGTTGCTCTTTCGAAACCTCTCGATCTATTTAAGAGGCTCCTGAGTTCACACTTGCGACTGTTTCCCTTTCGGAAGGTGGGTCCTTGTGAATGATGCGGTTGTCCTGCAGTACGTTGGGTTTGAAACCAAAGGAGCGATCCGTGAATACACCTTCGCCCTGCGCGGAACCGGCGGCGCATCCTCTGAATATTTTGTGACCATTGCGAACGACGCTTTCGTGGCGCATCGCGTGCGCTACCAGGATGCACCGGACATCTGCTCCCTCCGGCTTCACCGGGAATTCGCCACTCAGACCGACCATCCTCCCTCCACTCGCTTCTCCGTCACGGACGCAGAACTGGCCGATTACCAGGACGCCCACGCCCCGAAACCCAAGCCCAGCGCCTATACCCACAGGGAGGACAAAGAGTCTTGAGGTCGCCCAAAGCATCACAATTCTGCAAACTCAGGAGAACTCGTGGCGCGACGCATTGAGGACGAGTTTGGCCACGTTCAGCAGCTCATCCTGATAGGTAAGGAACGCGGCTACCTGCTCTACGATGAGATTAATGACAGTCTGCCCGTAGACGTCCATTCATCGCAGGAAATTGACGATCTCATGTCCATCTTAGAGCGCCAGGGCATTGAGATCCACGAGGACCTTGCTACCGCAAACGCCGCGCGTGGCGCTGCGAACGCGACCGGGGGCCCCGAAGCTGATGCGAAAAGTGAGCTCGCCGCCGAGCCTGACCTTGACCTCAGCTTGGGTGCGGACACTCCATCCCAAGATCCGGTCCGCCTCTATCTCCGCGAAATGGGTTCCGTTCCGCTACTCACCCGCGAAGGCGAAGTTGTCATCGCCAAGCGCATGGAGCGCGGGCAACTCGTGGTCATGAAGGCCATCACGCGCTCGCCCATCGTCATTAGGGAGATCATCGCCACCGGCGAAAGCTTGCGCAACGGCGTTCGCTCCATCAAGGAAATTGTTCAGATCGATGAGGAAGAACTCACCGAAGAAAAAATCGCCAATAAAACTAAACAGACGCTTCGGCAAATTGAGAATATTGCTGAGCTCTACAAAACCGCGCTGAAGCAAGCGGAGAGACTGGCGAAGGCCCCGAAATCCAAAAGGGAATCCTATCTGCGAGCCAAATGGGCCGTTGCCCGGACCCGCATCCAAATCTCGCTGGCGATCCGCGACGTTTCTTTCCATTGGCTGGAGAAAAAACGCCTTATCGACAAAATGAGATCAGCTGTCGAGCGTCTGCACGCCGTCGAGCGCGAGGCTCGCCGGCTGGAGCGCCGGGTGGACGCCGCCCTGGGCGATGTCGCCGCGGAAGCTCGCAAAGAGCTGCGCGCGCGCCGCGCGGAGCTGAAAGAGATCGAACAATCGAGCGAAGTTGGACTGGCCAGCCTCAAACGCACCCTCATGCTCATCCAGCGGGGCGAGGCGCAGGCGCTGCAGGCGAAAAAAGAACTGACCGAAGCCAACCTTCGCCTGGTCGTCTCCATCGCCAAGAAATATACGCATCATGGCCTGCAGTTTCTCGACTTGATCCAGGAAGGCAACCTCGGGCTCATGAAAGGAGCCGACAAGTTCGACTGGCACCGCGGCTACAAGTTCTCCACCTACGCCACCTGGTGGATTCGCCAGGCCATCACGCGCGCAATCGCCGACCAGGCGCGCACCATCCGTGTTCCCGTTCACATGATCGAGGTTATCAACAAGCTCGCTAAGTGCGTCCGCCGGCTCGTGCAGGAACTCGGCCGTGAGCCCACCTCGGAAGAGCTGGCCGAGCGGTTGGACATGAGCGTCGAAAGAGTGCGCCAGGCTCGCAAGATCGCCCAGACGCCTATTTCCTTCGAGACTCCCATCGGCGAAGAGGAAGACGCGCACCTGGGTGATTTCATTGAAGACAAGGCCGTGGTTTCGCCATCGGATGCCGCCATCAGCCTCAGCCTGAAGGAGGCCATGGCCTCCATGCTGAAGAAGCTCAGTCCCCGCGAAGAACGCATCATCCGCATGCGTTTTGGGTTTGAGGATGGCAATCCGCACACCCTCGAAGAAGTCGGCCGCGTGTTTGCCGTCACTCGCGAGCGCATTCGCCAGATTGAGGCCAAGGCGCTGCGCAAACTGCGCCACCCATCGCGTTCCAACCGCATCCGCACGTTTCTTGAAGGCTCATTGTAATGCAGTTTTCTCTTATCCAGATTCTACATGCGTCAGTTTCAAGTTCGCAGTAAGGGAGATCGAGAATGAAAAGTCTTTTTGTTGGCAATTTGAGTTTTCAAACAACCGAGGCCGATTTGACGGCGCTCTTCCAGCCCTTTGGGCAGGTTGGACGCATTCACGTCGTGACGGACCGCGAGACCGGCCGGGCGCGCGGCTTCGCTTTTGTGGAAATGCCCAACGACGCAGAGGCAGCGAAAGCCATTGCCGCTCTGGACGGCAAAGAACTAGGCGGCCGGAACCTCAAGGTCAACGAAGCGCGGCCCAAGGGCGAGCGCCCCCCGCTCAGAAATAACAGCGGCGGACGCCCCGGTGGTGGACGCGGCCGCGGCGGGTTCTCGCACGAGGATTACCGCGAATCGGCTCGCCAGCCGCGCGAACCGCGCTGGTAAGCCTGCTACTCACAAATGAAAGTGGAATGGAACCGGGCTTCCAAGGAAACTTATGAGCATCACCTTCCAAGAGCGCCAGAAGGAAATGAAGAGGCAGGAAAGGCAGCGAGCTAAGGCAGAACGCCGTGAGCAGAAAAAATTTGCCAACCGCGCGGCAAAAGAGGGACAAAGCGCGCCGACAACAGCGCCGTACGGCCCTGAACAGCAGTCTTAATAGCTGAACAAGCTATTCTTCCGCTCAGCAGCTGTGCAGTAAGAACAGCCTCGACGGCATGAACGCCCAATTCGATATCTTCAAAACTGACAAGAGCCTGCTCTGGTGCGGACAAGCCACGGGCCTGGGCTGAAGCGATGGCTTCAGTCCGTCTGCTCTGTGACTGGCTCGGTCGCGACTGACGGCACGGCCGCGTGCAGCCCTCCTCCGAATCCTTGCCTTATGAGTTTTAAAATGGTGCGCCGATTTTCAAGAATCGTTTTCAGCCATGCGAAGCGGCCCATTTGCGGAAAATAAATTCCCCGGAAGCAGAGGCGTGCGATAAAAATGTTGATGCGATAACCCAGCGGCTTGTGGTTCAGTGAATCCACGGCCCTTTCGATGGCCTCCGGATTGTAAGAGCTGATCCACCCCTTGCGTACCTCGGTATGCGCTTCGTCGATGCTCATCTTCAGCGGTGTGTGGGCCATCGCAAAGGGAATGAACTCTTGCCAGTGCTTGGGGCGGGTGAGCCGCCCCGCGGCTTCCAGCTTTTTGTACAGGGGCGTCGCAGGAAGAGGGGTCATCAAGCCAAAGATAGGCAGCCCCGGAGGCCAACTGCGAATTTCCTTCAAAGTTCGCTCCGCTACGCCAGGCGTGTCATTGTCCATGCCAAAGATAAAAGAGGTGATGGCAAAAACGTTGCGCTGGGCGAGCCGCTCGAGCACCACGGCATATTCACCCGGCTTGTTGAAGCCCTTTTTTACGTCAGCAAGGTTCGCCGGATCGATGGATTCCATTCCGATGAAGATCCACTTGCCTCCCGCGGCCGCGATCAGATCAACTAGCTCCTCATCGCGCAGCAGATTGGCGCTGATCTGGGCGACCCAATGCACTTGCGCGTTAGCCGCAATGATGTCTCGCAACAATGATTTTGTGCGCTTTACGTTGATGGCAAAATTGTCGTCGATGAAAAATACGGCAATCTGCCCGCCCTCCTCCCGCGCGCGCGCTTTCAACAGCAAGAGTTCGTTCACCACGCTTTCATTGGTCCGAAAGCGGATCGAGTCGCCAAAAAATCCCGTCACGGTGCAAAACTCGCATCCGTAAGGGCAGCCGCGCCCGGACTCCACGGGAATAATTCGAAAGGTTCCCCAGCCAGCGCCCACTCGCTTGAGAAGTGGATGCAATATGCCAGGGAGCAAATTGAATTGGTCCAGTTTGATTTTGTCCCAGGGAATCTCCGGATAGGACTGCAGTGATGGTTTGCGCTCTTGGCCAAAGTCGTCCACTGGCGCGTAGATATCCTTGAGTGTGCCGCGCACCGCATCTTCCACAATTCTGGGCCATGTCTCATCAGCTTCGCCAAGAGCGACCGCGTCGGCATGGCGGGAGCCGCCGTCACGCCCCAGAGCCTCATCGGCCATTTCCGTCACGTGAGGGCCGCCCATTACGACCTTTACTCCCACGGCGCGCACTGCATCCGCCATGCGATAGGCCTTTGCGATCATCCTGGTCATCGCACCGATGCCGACCAGTCCCACATTTTGTTCACGCACGTATCGCGCAATACTTTCTTCATCCATAGGCTGCGCGTTGCCGTCAATCAGCA
>QHYM01000415.1 GCA_003223295.1 Acidobacteriota bacterium
TGGTCACGGCGCTTCATCAGTTAGCCACGGCTGCATGGCTTGGCGGCTTGCCGTTCTTGCTGATTACCATCCGGCGCGCGTCTTCCGTTGAATTTGCCCGTCAGCGCAGCGCGCGATTTTCCCGCCTTGCGCTTGTCAGTGTTGCTGTGCTGGCCTGTGCCGGTGTGACCTTGAGCCTCGCCTACGTCGGCTCGATCAAGGCTGTCTATGGAACCTCCTATGGGGCGATGGTGGCGACGAAAGCAATTCTTTTTGGCCTTCTCTTGTTTCTCGGCGCGCTGAATTTTCAACTCGTCCGACATGGTGAGGCCAGCTCCATCCTCGCCAGCCTCAAGCGCTTTGGCGAAGCGGAAATCGGCATCGGCATCACCGTGATTCTCGCCGCCGCTTCCCTCACGTCGCTTCCGCCCGCTGTCGACCTCATGCAGGATCGTCTTCCTGCTTCCGACATTGTCGCGCGCATGACTCCGCGCCCGCCGCGTTTTTCCAGTCCCGCGATGAAGGACCTGCCCGAAGACGTCTATGCCGCCCAAAAAATTGCTTTCGAGGTCGGCTCGCTCTCCACGGAATCCTACGTCCCCGGCCAATCCGGCACGCGCCTCAACACTCCCGCCGAGAAAGCCTGGTCCGAGTACAACCACCATTGGGCCGGGATTATCGTGTTCGCGGTCGGACTTCTGGCGCTCCTCGCGCAGGCGGGAAAAGCCTCCTGGGCGCGCAATTGGCCGTTGCTCTTTCTGGGCCTTTCCGTTTTTCTTTTCTTGCGAAGCGCGTTGCTTCCCCCAACATCCGCCTGGTGTTTCCGATGCTCGTGGCGGTTTCTGGTGCTCTGCTCCTCACGCACTCGCACAGCCTTGGCAACATCAAGGAAGAAGTGCTGGCCGAGCTGAGCCACATCCCGCTGGCGATTCTCGCCGTGATGGCTGGCTGGTCGCGCTGGCTGGAGCTTCGCCTTCCCGCGGAGAATCACACGCGCGCTTGGGTGGCGCGCTTGTGGCCTGTTTGCATTTCTTTGATCGGAGTTTTCCTGCTCAACTACCGCGAGATGTAAACCCCGATTAAGACATCCTCCCTGCGGGAGTCATCCTGAGCGCAGCGAAGGATCTCAACTGATCAAGCATCTGCATTCGAAACGTTTGACTGTGGAGGTTCGTTCCAACCGGAAGGGAATCTTGGTTCCGGGACGTGGACTCGAACCACGATACTCAGCTCCAAAGGCTGATGTCCTACCGATTAGACGATCCCGGAACCGCTCCTAGCAGTTTAACAGAGCCACGCAAGCCTCCCAAAACTTTGCTGCTTGCCGCCGAAACCGTGGTTGCACTCCCTGCCAAAAGGGGCTGTGCGGCTTGACACAATTTCCCGGGCCGTTCAGCATGGGGCCTCTCACAAGGGAGATTTCATGCGCACACTCATGAAGATTTGCCTGCCGGCACTCCTGCTTCTTATTTTCGCATCGCCCACTCGCTCTCAATCCGCGGCTGCTCAAGGCACACGCACTGCCATTCGCGCCGCGCGCCTCATCGACGGAAAGGGCGAGACGGTCGTAAGCAACGCGGTCATTTTGGTTGAAAACGACAAGATCGTTTCTGTTGGATCCGGGTTGGCGATTCCCGGGGACGCCAAAGTGATCGATCTCGGCGACGCGACGCTGCTGCCCGGATTCATCGATGCCCATACTCATTTGCTTTCGGAGATGGATGGCACGAATTTGACGCTGCAGGATGTGGAGATGCTGCGCATCGTCGCCACGCAGAGCACCGCCCTGCGCGCGTTGCTGGGCGCAAGATTGGGCAGGGAAGACCTGGAAGCGGGGATTACCACGGTGCGCGATTTAGGGAATTCCGGCGTCAACGGCGACGTGGCGCTGCGGGACGCCATCAACAATGGATGGCTGCCGGGGCCGCGCATCGTAGCCGCTACGCGAGCGCTCGCTGCGCAGGGCGGCCAGTTTGGACCACTTACGCCGCAGGCGCAGCCCATCATTGAACAGGAATACGTGACTATCCGTGGAGCGGAGAGCGCCCGCCAAGCCGTGCGCCAGGCGCTTTACGATGGCGCTAATTGCATCAAGGTCATCGTGAACGGATCGCCGGCAAACGTGACTCTCGACGAAATGAAAGCCATTGTCGACGAAGCGCACACCGTCGGCGTTAAAGTTGCTGCGCACGCCATCGGCGAGAAGGCCACGCGCGTCGCTGCCGAAGCGGGTGCGGATTCCATCGAGCACGCGTATATCGTGCCCGACGACGTCTTGAAAATGATGGCCGAGAAGCACATTTTCCTGGTTCCCACCGACGGAACGATGCAGACGTTTGAAGACATGAGTTTTGGAACGCGGCAGCCGAGCGCGGAGGAAAAGAGCCGCATGGAAAAACAATTCCAGCCATTTGTCGAGCGATCGCGCGACCGCCTCCACCGCGCGCGCAAAATGGGCGTTCCCATCGCCTCCGGCTCCGATATGTACTTGTCCATGCCCAAACAAAATCGCGGGCAGGCCAGCCTGCTGGTATTCGAAGCCTACGCAGAAGCGGGCATGACGCCCATGGAGATTATTCAGGCGGCCACACGAAATGGCGCGCAATTGCTGGGCATGCTGGATAGGATTGGCACTCTGGAAGCAGGAAAACTCGCGGACATTATCGCCGTGCCTGGAGATCCGACGAAAGACGTGAAGGCCCTGGAACGCGCCAGGTTTGTGATGAAGGGTGGCGCTGTCATAAAGAACGAAAAATAGCGGCAAACTGTGAACTCCGGGCCCGTGCTGTCGACCGCAGTCGTTTGCAAACGCTGGGCGAGACTTCTTCGCCCCGCCAATATGCGTCAGTCGAGAGTTTCTGCTAAATTGGTACAAGCCATTTCCATCGCGGGAGAGGTGGCCGAGCGGTTTAAGGCGCACGCTTGGAAAGCGTGTGTAGGTTAACCCCTACCGTGGGTTCGAATCCCACCCTCTCCGCCATAACCACAATCCCTTGAAAATAGGGGCATTTGACAAACCGCTACTAAACTGCTACTATTATTCCAGCATTTAGATTCCTTCCAGCCGCAACGAGGTAGCCAAAAATGCCCAGTATTTACGTGCGCGGAAGCCTGCCCAATAGACAGGGCCGAATAGCTCTCCGCTACAAAAGGGTGCCAACAGGCAAGGGAGCGAGGCCCGCGTGGGTTAGGCCGCCGTTCCATGTTCGGTTTACTGACAATCGCGGCAAGCAAGTCTGGAGCGAGCCTTACGAAACGATTGAAGCCGCTCAAGAGGCACGCGCGGCAACGTCTGACGTACTTGCTGCCCAAGCGAAAGGGTTGACCGTTGAGGAGGCCGGGGACCTCTCCAATGCCGGGCGCACCACCGTCAAGATCGCCATTGAAAAATACTTGGACCTCAAGCGGAAAAAAGCTGCTACCACCGTTGCCAATTACACTTTCATCCTGAACGAATTCCTTGGCTGGCTGCCTAATAGAATCCGATTCGTGGATCAAATCAACGCCGACGTTCTGGACAATTTCAAGCGCCATCTCGAAAAGGAAGAAGCGGCCC
>QHYM01000416.1:0-871 GCA_003223295.1 Acidobacteriota bacterium
GTGCCCCCTTGCGGCAAGTAATCTCCGTCCACTTTCTGATGGCGAAATTGGAACTGAATCTTGTTGCGCGATGAGAGCCAGTATGTGCTCCAAACCTGTTCGCCCTGTCCAGCTCGTCCCAACCAACTGCCGACAAGACTGCCTAAATTCAGGTAAGAGCCATCCGGGTAATGACCGTTCACATAAAAGCAGCCATTACAGCCCGAAAAATCGGGTGGTACTGTTGAGCCACCCTCCAGCCGCAGGTCAAGCTTGGGGAAGCCCGGAATCCGAGGCATGTAGACGCCCCCTCTGATCGCAGACTTGCGGGGGTAGCCCAAGGGAGAGAACTCATCTTCTGTAAAAGCGTCGCCGTAAAATGTCAGCCAGTTCCGCATGCCGGGAATTCTGTAGCTGAAATCCACGCCCGAGCGCCGGTCCCCCGGATCACCGACGTCTCCTCCATGGAGCGTATTACCTAGGGAGTAGCTCCGCAAAAACGTGTGCCAAGTAAGCGCGCCCGGACCACCTGCAAAAACAGTCGTAGAGGAAACGCTAAACTCAAAGTTCCGCGTAGGCTTCAAACTGATTTTCTGTCCTTGTAGGAAAGGCTGCCGATCTAACGGACGGCCAAACTGTCCCACAATGCCGGTGTCGGTCTGGAAGACAAACTGATGACCGTCGAGCTGTCCGAGAAACCACTCAAGTCGCATGGGTCCCAGCCAGCCCAAAATCCATGGCAGCTTGAACGGCGAGACCCGGCTGATGCGGAACATGTTCACCGGATCAGCGTTATCA
This sequence comes from Acidobacteriota bacterium, assembly GCA_003223295.1. Lineage (GTDB taxonomy): Bacteria > Acidobacteriota > Terriglobia > Acidiferrales > UBA7541 > Acidiferrum. Next base: position 778 of record QHYM01000416.1, read on the forward strand.
CTGAACATTAAAGGCCCGCCCTGAGTCGGGCTCCACCACAGGCTCTGTTTGCCGAAAGAGACCTGCCAATTCGCGAAATTCAGTCCAACATATG
>QHYM01000416.1:994-3716 GCA_003223295.1 Acidobacteriota bacterium
TTCCTGAAAGGGCCTGCCGTAATCATTAGTTAGTGTCTGCCCAAAATGATTGCCGTCCGTGAGAGGTTCTCCGGAGATTGCGGTAACTCGTGCGTAAACAGATTCGACCCGGCCGCGAAAAAGTCCACTGTCACCCTTTCCCTCGAGTTCGTCGTGGAATTCCGCTTCCAGTAAGGTATAGGTCTTCTCCGCTTCATGTCCTCCGATCCCCACATCAATTCGCCCGCCAGCTTCGGCCAGTAGACGAGCGCACTCGTTTCGGGTCCAAGGGCGCATGCCAGCGAAGCCGCTGTCGATCAATCCCATCGCCGCAAGACGATCCATCGCCGGGTAAATCCAGCTATCTAGCGGTACATACGGCGAGCCCCGATTCGAAGGAGAAGAACTCCCATCGCCTCGAAAGACTTGGCGAATCGACCTCCAAGGTGCGCCTCCTAGTTCGACGTCGTGGTGGCGACTGTAAATGTTCTGCGCGACGAGATTGCCGATTACCGTACCAACCAGCACATCGGACGGAAAATGCTTCTGGGCTTTCAGCCGCGAAATATCCACGAGAGATGCCAGGCCATAGGCCATGATCTTCGTGAAGGTGCCCGGGTACTCATGTGCGATGACTCCCGCTACCGACCATGCCGCTGCAGCATGCTCCGACGGAAAAGAAACGCCGCCCTTGAAAAACTGGCCATAGCCGCTGCCCTCATCGGGACGTTGTCGTCCGAACGAATACTTCATTCCCTCTACTACCACAAGGCTGTTCAAGGCCGCTTCCCCGGCAAGAAACCCTGTCTCGCTCCAGTGTTCCTTGTGTTTGGCATGGCCAAACAGCCACATCCCGCCTGCACTGCCTACCAGTGCGGCAACGGACGCATTGGAAAGATTGTTGTATCGGCTGATTGTCTTGGGATCGTGCGAGAGGCTCCTGTTGAAATCGCTGTCCGTCACAACCAACCCAGCGGTTAAACCACTGAGCGGCACAAGCCACGTGGTGTCCGAGAATCGTAGCCCCGCCGGACTTGTCCAGATCCTTCGTTGATCGTCTACGAACCTTCCCACCAATCCCATCCGCGTCCCCTCAGAGGTTTTTGCCACTGCGTTCACGTCTGGCGTCTCGTAAGTCTGGGAAAAAGATTTGTGTTTTGCAGACTCGTTTTCCGATGTCGAGGTCCCCGGGCCCTGTTCTTGCGCCGAGGATACGCAAGCGGTGCTGACGCTAAACAGCAGCGCCGCTGCGAGAATACCGATCTTGCGTCGCATCATCATGTGCGCTTAGGGAATGGCCACAGCCGCAACCAATGCCGCAGACGATGCGATTTGTGCGACCGCCAAGATGTTCTTCATTGTGTTGCTGCCCAGAACCGGCCTCTCCGGCACTACAACCGTGTCGCCCGGACCCATCGTTGACGAGAGCACATTGCCGGACCAGAAGCCTCCTTCTTTTCCGCTCGAGACCGAACCGTCCGCGCGGACAATAAAGATCGCGCCTTTATCTGCAAGCTTTGTTGGCCCTCCCGCGTGGGCGAGATACCAACCAGCATTTCTTCCCGGCGTATAGGTCAGCGCGTTTGAGTTGTACACCTGTCCAATCACCAGCACTGCTCCGGGTTGCTTGGGGATGGTGAGCGAATCGCCTGCGCGAAGCTCGATATCGTCGGGCGAGCTCTCAAATCCTTTGCGATCATTGCGAAGATGAATAACCAGCCGGCCGGTCACCGGGGCTTTCCGGAGCCCTTCCAGCACACGCTGGCGCTGCTGAATGGCGGCCTGTTGCAGTGCAGCTTCTTCGGTCCCAGTCGTGGAGGCAGCGGTCTTCACGACGGTGGACTCCTGTTCGAGCCGCTGGATCAGTTCCTGGCGGCTCTTTTGCTGAAGTTCGCGGACTTCGTTCCGCTCGAACATTGTCGCGTGGGGATACGCCGTGGGCAGCAACCCTCCGGCACGTTTTAGCAGGGAACTGAGACGTTCGCCTGGCCGGATGCCATATACGCCTGGTTTGCGCACTTCGCCGCGCAGGGTGACCGTGGCGCCGATGTCGTTCCAGCCTGCCTGTTGGGGCACAGTCAACACATCCCCATCGTGGAGGGGTAAATTCTGATCCTCTTTTCCTGCGAGCGCCGCAGCCAGACTTAGGTCCTGGTGTCCTGCCTGCACGCGCTCGCCAGAGGAATTAGAAATTGCATAATGCGTCAGGTCGCCGCTGTCGGGATTCGCGCTGCGCAACAAACCGCCAGCGGACTGGACTAGGTCGGCGACGCGCATGTTGGCTGCGAATGGGTAGCGTCCCGGCCGGGCCACATCGCCTCTTACGTACACGCTGGCCGGCGAAACTTGCTCAGGATGGCGGTGGACGAGAATCCGGTCGCGCGGCTGGACCAAGACATTGTTCAAAGGATCGCCTTCCAGCGCGTCGCGCAGATTGATGCTGAAGACTCGGGTCGCGCCGTCTGGCTGTCTGCGAAAGAGTTGCGCCGAGTCTAGCCATACATCTGGTGTTACCCCTCCAGCCTGAAAAATCACATCGCGCAAATGCTGCTGACCTGACGCGCGATAACGACCCGGCGCGCGGACTTCGCCGGTGACCAACACTTCGGGATCAGGCTCGAAGTCAAATCGCCCGAAGATGCGAACTGTATCAAGAGGTTCAAGTTTTGGTGCCTTTTCGGGGTGTTCAAGAGCGGTTGCCAAATCAAAAGTCTCGACAACCGGATGGTAATCAGGCGCATGC
>QHYM01000288.1 GCA_003223295.1 Acidobacteriota bacterium
CCTAACCGGGCGTACGTATTCCGCATTCGATTTGGCCTTCCAGGGGGTGCTTCCGCGCATCATACATCCCTCCGGAGAAAGAAGGGGTTCATTCTTCTTAGCGGAGCCTGATCCTCTCATCGATAGTGCTGGCCCGGAGGATTACTTTGCACCGGGCCAGCCGCAGAGGCCTTGCTTTAGTCTTCGTCTTGGACTGAGATCCTTCTCGCCTCAACAGTTATCACGACAGGGAGGAATACACCGTTTGGTAATTGCAGCGATTTTTGAACCATGCGGATTTCCCGCGAGTTATTGTCGAAAACGAGCAACAGCACCGAAGTCCGGACCAACTGGCCCGATTCGTAGAACTTCAGCGTCGCGGTGCCTGTGCAATCTGCATTCACTGTAAAGGTTCCGTTGAAAGTCTCGTCGGCAAATCCACCGCCCACGCTGCGAGACTCTGCCCCGGATGCGTTTCCTGCTGAATCCAGAGTTGCTCTACCCACAGCCGCGATGGGAACAGGGCCAGTAGGAAGAATGACGAGGCCGGTGAGCGCGAAGCCGAAGTTTCCGGCGCTGCTCCCCGGTGGGCACTGCGCCGCCTGGGCAGTTGGTATTATCCCCGCAAGAGCAGCCAGGAAAATGGCCCCAAGCAACATGGAATGAAAAGCTCGTTTCATTTTTTTCTCCAGTTCTTATTTGGTCGCCGCCGGTGAGAGAGCTGGCGTTATGAGTGCAGAACTTCGCGCAGGATGGAACATAGCGCAATGCCCTGCGTCTCCTCTGGATGTGAGTCTTTTGTCCCCGCGGAAGTGTTATTCAGATCAGTAAGTTCCGGGGCGTAATCCCCGTGGCGCAAGCGCAATTGTGGCTGGGCCAGAGCAGTGATAAGCTCCCCGAACGCCAATCAGAGAATCGGCCGGATTCCGATGGAGAATACTTCTTCTCAAACACAACCTGTCCGCTTCGGCGCATTTGAGCTGGATCTGCGCGCGGGAGAACTGCGCAAACAGGGTGTCAAGCTCAAAATTCAGGAACAGCCTTTTCAGATTCTCTCAATGCTGCTGGAGCGTCCCGGCCAAGTAGTCACTCGCGAGGAACTGCGCTGCCGGCTCTGGCCCTCCGACACGTTCGTCGACTTCGACCATAGCCTAAACAAAGCCATCAACAAGCTGCGCGAAGCCCTTGGCGACTCCGCGGACAACCCGCGCTTCATCGAAACTCTGGCCAAGCGCGGCTATCGCTTCATACGCGACCGGCAAGAGGGCCCAAGGCAGATCCGGTCACTGCTAGTACTCCCCCTGGGAAAACCTGTCCCGAGATCCCGAGCAAGAGTACTTCGCGGATGGCCTCACAGAAGAGTTGATAACGAAGCTGGCGAGAATCGGTGCGCTACGCGTGTTATCGCGGACTACCGCAATGCATTACAAGGGCGTACGGAAACCGTTGCCGGAGATCGCCCAGGAGTTACAGGTAGACGGCATCGTGGAAGGGACGGTACTGCGTTCGGGGGAGCAAGTGCGCATTTCCGCTCAGTTGATCCACGGCCCTACTGACACGCACCTGTGGGCGGACAGTTACGAGCGAGACCTGCGCAACGTGCTGGCGCTACAGTCAGAAGTGGCTCAGGCCATTGCAAAGGATCCAGCCTACGCAGCTGCCTACGCCGGTTTGGCCGACTCCCTCTCGACATTCGGTACCTGGAGTTTTGTGCCGCCAAATGAAGGTTGTGCCAAGGCCAAGGGCTTTGCTCTCCGGGCACTCGAAATGGACCCTGACTTAGCGGAAGCGCACGTGTCCCTGGCCTGGGTCACGGCTTGGTATGACTACGATTTCCTGGCTGCCGAGAGAGAATTCGAGCGGGCCATTGAACTCAATCCGCGCTACGCGACAGCCCATTATTGGTTCGGGTTCTTTCTTGCCTTGATGGGGCGTTATGAGGAAGGCTACACCGAACTCAAGCGCGCCATTCGCTTGGATCCACTCTCCAGCGTTATCCATTGGGGCCTGGGATTCGTTTACTGGTGTTCTCGCCGATACGATCAGGCCATCGAACAGGCTGGTAAGTCTCTCGAACTGGATTCTACCTTTGTGGGGGGACATGCTCTTTTTGGGTGGGCGTATCGAGGCAAATCGCTGTATGAGCTTGCCCAGGACCTGCTGCGCCGCATGAACTTCCCGCCTTAACACTGTGGCGCTAGGCCGCGGATTCGGAACGGAACATGCGCTGGAACCGCGGTCCGGTGAACTGCACGCCCACAAATTTTTCCCCAAGCGACGCAGCATTGCGAACATGCACGACGCGCCCCTGCGTGGCGAAGTCCGCCTCGCTGCGGCGCGTGGCGTAATTCGAAAACGGGATTCGAATCTCGAGGTCCGAGCCGATGGCCACGTCGAACCGCGTCAGAAAGGCGGCTCCGCTGCGGCAAAGATTTTCGCTGGAAGTTTCTTCCTCGAAGCTGACGCCGCGAGAGTCGCGTCCGCGAACGCGCATGGGCAGGCGAACCGCGATTCTACGTTCCGAGCGTTGCCTCGTAACCGAGGTGCTGACTGGGACCATGGGCTAGGTCCTCACTTCTGCTGGCTCCCACTGGGGTGGGACCAGCCATTTCCGGCGCGCGGACCGCGCCCGCCCTGCCTTCGAAAAATCCTTCTACGCTGGAGAGGATTTCGCCGGGCGTTCGCGCCGCGTGTACGATTCTGCGAAGTTCGCTGCCGTTCCCCACGCTATGAGTAAACCAGCAAGCGAACTGCTTCATTTTGCCTACACCGTCCGGCAGGTTGGCGGCATAAATTTGTTGATAGTAGTCCATGAGTAAACGGTGCCGGTCGGTCTCCGTCGGCGTCGTGTAGCGGCCGGATTCCGCAAATTCTTCCATCTGGCGAAAGATCCACGGATTGGTGGCGGCCGCCCGCCCAATCATTACCGCGTCGCACCCCGTTTCGCTGAACATGCGCGCGGCGTCCTCCGGGCGGTTGATGTCGCCGTTGCCTATGACCGGAAGCTTCACCGCTTGCTTGACGGCAGCGATGATGCTCCAGTCCGCCGCGCCGGCGTAGCCCTGCACGCGCGTGCGCGGATGCACCGCGACCGCTTCCACACCCACGCTTTCCGCCAGCTTCGCAACGTCCACGGCAACAATGGATTTCTCGTCCCAGCCCGCGCGCAGCTTAATGGTCAGCGGAATTTTGACGGCGGCACGTACGGAACGAAAGATCTGTTCGAGCAGCGGCAGGTCGCGGAGCAGGCCGGAGCCGCCGCACTTCACCACTTTCTTGGCCGGGCAGCCCAGATTAATGTCCACGGCGTCATAGCCCAGGTTCTCCACCATCGTGGCGGCTTCCGCCATCACCGCCGGATTCGCGCCAAAAAGCTGCGCGGTAATGGGGTGCTCATGTTCCTGAAAATAAAGATACCGCAGCGTTTTTGCAGCGCTCCGCGTGATGCCCTCCGAGCTGGTGAACTCGGTCATCAGCAATCCACAGCCGCCCAGCCCGCGAATCACTCGGCGGAAAAGCGTGTCCGTCACGCCCGCCATGGGCGCCAGCACCGCCGCCGGGCGGATCGTCAAGTCGCGGATTTGGAAGCTTGCCGGAATCATTTTGAAGTTTTCAGCAATCAGTCTTCAGTGATCAGTTTTCTGTTGTTAGTTCTAAGTTTTAAGTTCTTGGTGGATCCTCTGGCTGCTAAATTCCTTGCAGCCTTGAAAGCATAGATTCCAGTTTAGGCGCATGCGCGCGGTCGGGCAAGACATGCTTAACGCGTGTTCCGCAGGGTACAAAGAACCTCTTTAAATTAGCCTTTGCCGAGTTTCGACGGGAGCATGGCAATCTAACGCTAATCCGTGCGTGGCGTGGCGCTGGCGAGCGAGAGAACCGCTCCGGCAAACAGCAGCGTGTCCGCAAAGTAGTTGATCCCCTCAACCTTGGCCGCGGTACTCGGGTCGGACATCTGCGCGATCAGGATCGGCCCATAGATGAACAAGACCAGCAGCACAATCCAGGTACCAAGATAAGTTGCCGCGATTCGCGTCTTTCTTGCCAGCAGAATGCGCGCACCAGCAACAAGAAGAATTGCGCCCGTCAGATAGCCAATGAACAAGCGGCCCGGAATCCACGCGGGCGTCAGTTTTTCGAGCGGGACTCCGGGGCATCCTGCTGGGTGCAGAAAATGCTCAACGCCAAAAAATAGAACGGCGATCGCGATCAACACGCGGCCCACGGTGATGAGCTTGCTCTTGCCTTGCCCGCGCATCGCGTTTCCGGCAAGAATCCAGGCTCCGCCCGCGAATGACATTTCGCGGATGACAATCACCCATGGAATCCTGTCTCCGGGGCTGGTGAGAACTCGCGGGATATGCACCATCGCCACAAAAAGAAACATCATGATCCCGAACAGCAGGCTGGACCAGCGCACCTGAGTTTTTGTGGCAATGCTCAAGGAAGCAGAAAGCAACGCAAACCCGACGAAATAGGCCCAAAACAAGCGCCATGGCATGTACGAGGGCACGCTGAGCATGATGAATCTTGCGCCCGAGAGATGCTCCGCGCCGAAAACCGCCAAGGGGATGGCGAAACACAAATTGCTCAAGACTACGATCTTGTCCAGGCCGCCGGCCCGCGCGATATCGGCCCTCGCAGCCCACAGCGCAACAAGAAAAAGTAGGATGCCGGCGCTGCACATCGAAACCACCGTGCGGGAGAACTCAAAAAATGTGGCGAGAATGGTTGTGTGCATGGGGATGCCGGGCGTAAGCTCGCGTGCTCTATCTGGGCCGGAATCTCCTTTTTGGGTTCAAAAACGGTCGGAAGTATACACCCACCCCGACGGCGTTTTTTTGGAATTAAGGCGCGGCCACCCGCCCCTTGGGTTTATTCAAGACTGGCCATTCCCGGCCCGCAAAACACCTGTTGGATGTTCTCGTCTTCTAATCCCCAACGTTCGTGATACGGTCCAACAAAAAGATCACGGGAGAAAGGCAACCTAGCATGGCAGTTTTCCCACACGATCACCCCAAGCTGGAACTCATCGTAGTCAAAATCAGGGAATCGCTGACGCGCAAGTGCTTCTGCGTTATCTATAGTCAGGCCGCGAAACTCTCTGCGAACCTTTCTGACTCTTCTTTTCCCCACGCCTACTTCCCGCAGGCTAAGCAAGCGCTGATAGTGGTGTTCTTGGTAGCCGTCATCTGAGCATCACCCATGAACTGTATGCCGGGTTCCGGCAGAGCGCCTGGTGGTGCTCCATCCCCTACAAAACCGGCACTGCAAGACCCACGCTTCCGAACCCAGAGTCTAGCTAACGTTCAAATTGCCGCTCGCCTTGTGTGCGGACTTTCTCGGCCATGATCTAATTGAGCACGCGGTGGTCTTCCGCGTTCAATAGCTGGCAGCAAAGGTACTGTAAAAACTCTCTGGTGGGATGCTTTCAAAAATCGGGCTATGAATTTGAGCAGAGTGCAGGAGAAGCGTATATGCCTGAAAAACAAATTGTCATCCAGCTGTCTGAACTGAGTAGCGGCTGCCTGCGGCAGGAAGGCAAAGGGTGGGCAATTCTTTCCTTCGCTTTAACCAGCCGCCGACGATAGGGATGCGGCGTCCACCGCCAGCGGCCCAGCGCCCTCGATGACAAGTCGAACTGCCGCTGTGCGCCGTAGCGGGTCAGTTTCCGGTAATCAACTAACTAATTAGCCGGGCGAACAACGCGGGGACTATCATGGCCACGAGGTTTACAACAGCGTCCAGCGCGATTATGCGAATCGAGAGCGAATTCTGCCAGGACCAGGCTGCCATTCCAACCGTCATGACCAGCCACAATGTGATCCCGGCATAAGCGGTGGCTTTGAGGGCGGAGACGGAGCGCGCAGGGTTCGCAGCGTACGCCGCTATGGCCACACCGATCGGAAAGGTCAGCGCTATCCAGAAGATCCAGATGTCCACAGTAAAAAGCAACGGACGGTTGATGGCGGCAAACGCTTCGCGCCATTCCCTGCGCATGAAAACAAACCAAGCCAGGCCCCAGACAAGGTTATAAACCGCCGCCCAAAGCGCTCCGCCAGCGATCGCACGCATCCAACTGAGGCGCGGAATGTCGCTAGTATTAATCTCGCTCACTGATTTCTCCAGATCCTCGCGCACAGATTACGCAGAGGCTACGTGAGGAAGAAATGCAAGTCAATAGGCCCAATTTACGATGGAAGACATTCTGCGCAAGTTCGGCAGACTAAGTCGCGACAAACGCGGATGCCGGAGAAGTGGCAGATCAGCGATTCCACAGGTCCGGTAAGGGCCAGAAGGTGGCGAACTATTTTGCTGCCAGAAGAGCCCCGCCTGAAATGAAACTGCCTAGCCCTTGCACCACAAGAACTGAGTTGTACAAATCCGGTTTCTCTTTTTTCGGTCGTCCAAACACTCCCGAGGCCATAGATTAGCTTGGCGGTTCTGAGTTGGTAGAACCAGATGCCCATAGTAGGGAAGCAAGAAGAAAGCGGAAGACGAGGCTGATGTTCATATTGTTTTTATCTTAGCTGCAGTTAGGCTGTGCGGATAGATGTTGGGTAAAGACTCTAACGAGTGAACGGCTTCTCCATTGCCCGCCCAACTCCTGGTTGGCCTAACCGGACATCTTCGTACTACGACTGACTTGTCCGATAACGCTGGCAACGGGAGCAAGGAGTACCTGGTTTTCAGTTCACAGCGAAGCGCGATTGCTGAGTGACCTTGCTACCTTCACGCAGAACTCGCTTCCTTCTCCGCGAAGATGTCCAAGAACCAAATCGCGCCTACCAAGAACACCAGCGAAACAATCGACAACGCCAGCTTGTTCGCCAACAGGCGATCAAATTCTCGAGTTGGCCCGATAAAGGTCGGACTCGTCCAGTAAATAAACTCAGCGAATGCAGCAATGAGGAGAGGGATGCCCAGCCAACGGTTCAGTTTCTTGTACACAAGCAATCCCATCACGAACAGCACCGCCGCGACCAGACTGTAAAGCCTTATTGCGCGGATTTCCTTTGACTTTTCCTCCCACTCGACGATGGCTTGGCGGAGCGTCTGTTCGGTCTTGTAGGGTTCTTTTTGCGCCTGCTCGTAGGCAGGACTGGAGCTAGTTTTTGAAAGCTCGTCAACCTGCTTGCGCACCGGGTCATAGCGGCGCAGCAGTTCGTTGAGAGAAACTGCGCTGGCAATTTCGCTTTTTACCGGTTGGTCGTACTTATCCAGTACCGACCCTCGCGGCTCGAACCACAACATGTACGCATGCCGCACAGTTTGGACTAGCAGTGACACGAATGCGACGATAACCATGGTTTTTAGCATAGGTTTCATATCCGACCTCCCGCGTTGGCTCAGTCAAACCCACACACGCGGCGCAAGTCAAGGTCAATCGCATGCCACCTGATTGACGGGCGGCTCGGAGGTAGTGTTCTGGCCGCACTGGACACGGCGAGCGGCAAAGTGCTCACGAAATGTCGAGCACGTCATCGGCATCAGGAATATCTGGGTTTTCTCCGGGAGATTGAGAAGAACGTCCCCAAGAACTTGGAGGTGCACATCATCGTGGATAATTACGCCACGCACAAGCATCTGCGAGTTAGACGCTGGTTCGCCACACGTCCACGGTTCCACGTAAATCTCGCCATGCGATAAATTATATCGGTTCGTTGAGCATCTTGACCCTAGTACCCACTTCTTCGCGTTAGGAGTTGGATCCAATGGGCCGGGTCGAGAGGGAGTCAGTCTCCCAGTTTTCGACCGGGGGGAAGGCTTCGGGACCTGATGCAAGTTTGCAGCCCTTCTTCGATTTGCATAATGTCGCCATCAAAGCTGTAGAAACCTATTTGCCATTTATCGTCTCGTTCATCGTCGACTATGCGTAGTACCGCAAAATCAGAAGCTCTGCCCGGGGCCATCGTTGGGAATTGCATCCCAGCATACTGGGCCGAGCAGAGTTTCAAGAGGTTTCTGCTCTCTTCCCAAGACAATACCGCGCGCAATGTACCGTGGTGGGCCAAACTGCAGTAGTAGATGCTTGGCATGGTTCGCCTTGTCTTGGGCAAGCATGTCGGGGCCTGGGATGGGAATTTGCATCCTTTCTATCTGGAGCAGATAGACTTCCCATCTGTTGTTGCGGCAAGCAGTCTACCGGCAGGAGCTGAGTGGTTTGAGTATGGACGCGGTGCGTGGGGTGTCAAGGTAATTCGGTGACTTGTGCCGTGGCCACACAATATTCCGGAAGCTTGGAGGGTTTACTCCCGATAAGCCCCAACTGCGTCTTCGACGCGTCGCTAGTGCCAGGAACTTGTCCAGGACGATTTATTGATTTGAAAGGACTTATCAACAAGTTCAGGAGGAGTCGTTACCAGTCAAATGTCGAGGCAACGATTTCAGTCGTCCGATTAGCGCGTTCTATACGTCGTCGTCCGTCAGCGAGGCTCTCCGGTCAGGAAGGCGTGCAGAAGCGCCAAAGAAAATGACCGGATTGAGAAAACGTGTCAGCATAGTGCCATGAAACACCCAAAACAAAACAAGCGCGCTCCGCAGACGCATCCATCTGCATTGGCAGTACCTTCTTATTATCGCATTCTGGTTAAGCATGGCCTGATTGAAAAGACTCTTTCAATCCCCGATGCCTATGAAGTGTTTTTGAAAGTGGGCGCTGACCTAGAAGTACAAAAACTCCGTCGCAAGGTAGCACACGGCAACAAAATGAAACACGTTCCCGCTTTGTATTTGGCCACAGCGATGGCTCTGCAAGGCATGACCAAGCAAGAGCTTGAAGCTCTGAAACTGCGGATCAAGAACTAGGAGGCCAACTCTTGGTAAGTGGCGTTACCGGACATTTTTCGTCCCAATAACATCAAGTTTCCGATAACCGCCTATCAGGAGCTTCATGCCTCTGTAGCCGTGAAACTTGTTTCGCATTTTCTTGAGATGAAGCGCCAGGAGATTTAGACGCTGCTCACGGCTAGCTTTCCTGTTCCGGTTTTGCCCTTACTGTCATCGCAAGGGCTGCCATGTAGTAGGGCTTCAAAAACTCTACTGCTGCTTCTGGACTCTTTGAAGCTTGCTCACCTAGAAGCCCCTGCAAATGTCCGTCTTTCAAGAATATCGTTTGCACCAGAATCGCTGCTCCGGTCTGATCGCCAGCCTGCATTTGGAATTTCCTCCGGTTGATGCCCTCGGGAGTCTACCACTTCCAACGCGGCTTCGTTTGTGGCTCTTCTCAAACATGCTCCGGGATCGACCTTGGAAAAACCTCCTGCGAAAACCGTTACCAAGAGCCAGGATGCGCGCATAATGATTGCGAGGCTATTCGCCATGTTAGCAAGTGCGGTCGACTGGAAGAGTAAACGCGAAACTCTAAGGGCAAAGAGGGATCTGCTGTTCAAGCGCTACCTGAAGAATCCGCACGACAGCCCTATGGCTCTGGAAATCAAGAGCCTTGATGATGAAATCGCGGAATGTACGGAGCACCTGGACCTGAATAAGGCAAAGCACAGGTAAGCAGACTCTCACGAGTTTCCGCATCATTTCGCCTGCTCGGTCGGGCTACCAAACATTTGAAAATCATTTGATGTCCGGTAACCGCTCGACTAACCAGGATTTAATGCACCGGACAATCTGACTGTGCTAGTCTCGTGGCCTCTCTCACTGGCGGAGTTCGCCCCTTCGAGCGACGCAGTATTCACACGGCTCCACGGTGGCGAATCTCCGACCTGAAGACCACAGCAAGGAGTCCCCAAATGGCTCAACCCAAACCAGCAAGAGAATCCTCAATAGCCCATCCCGACGTCCGAAGTAAGGACGCGACCAAGGACGGGAGCGTCGCGAGAGTCGCCACGAAGCTCGAGGTGATCGTCATCCCCGTCTCGGATGTCGATCGCGCGAAGGAGTTCTACGGGAGGCTCGGGTGGCGGCTCGACGCCGACTTCACCCACGGTGACGACTGGCGCGGGATCCAGTTCACGCCGCCTGGCTCCGGGTGCTCGGTCATCTTCGGCAAGAATATCACCCCAGCGGCACCCGGCTCCGCCCAGGGCTTGTACCTGATCGTCTCCG
>QHYM01000407.1 GCA_003223295.1 Acidobacteriota bacterium
CAACACACTTGACAAAAATCGTCGACTGCTCCAGACACATCATCCTGATCCGCAGGTTCGAGGACGTATTGGTGTCGTACTACTTCGAGATCCTTTATCGTGAGGGCTTCGGGGAGATAGATATTGATGGGGCCATGGCTCGCACCTGGTCGGAGGCAAGTCGAGCCGGTATGCTCGCGACGTTGGGCGCGCTGGAGCGACTGCCGATTGGCAAGCGGTGGCATAACCGCATCGCGTCTGCAAGGAAGGACCGATCGCTGATGCTCCTCTTCCGAATCTGCGTGGATGTTTTTTTCGAGCACTATCGCTACTGGCTGGAGCAGGATGGCCAGAAGCTCGTGCTCCGTTATGAGGATTTGAGAGCTGACCCAATTGGGAATCTCCGGCGCCTTGTCGATTTTGTCGGCAGAGTGCCGAGCGTGGACTTCGCGCAAGCCGTTGATCGCGCATCGTTTGAGAGGATGAGGAAGCTCGAGCTGAGCGGCGAAGGCTTAAGAGGCGTTCTTCGCGATGGTTTTTCGCTGCCAAATCTAACGACACGGAACAAAGATAATCCTGAGGCATTCAAGACACGCGAAGGAAAGATCGGCGGGCACCTCGCCCACTTCTCGCAGCGGAACATCCGCCAGATTGGGGGGTACATCGCGAAGCATCATGCCGAGATCGCCGCCGCCTACGGGTACGCGTATGCTCTTTTATACATCGTATCGTCCGTCTCCATTCTTTAGCTGCTGCAATCGCGCTGCTCTTCCCAATGACTGACAAAGCTATTCGAGAACGCGGCGCACAGATCGCTCGCGCCGCTGGCTAAATCCGCTGGAGGCTGGCAGAACCGTCTCTGCTAATTTGAAGGTCATGGATTTAAAGAAGCCTTCACGTGGAGTTCGCTCCGGAAACCCAGTTCGAAAAAGTGGCCGATGGAAAACTATTGATGAGTTTTCGACTGCCGACGCCAGAATCCCATTAAATATGCCTTGTAAACGGGCGATGAGCCATCGCCTTTCTGGAGCTCCTCACGCACGGCACGGCCAAGGGCGTTCTCTCGCATCGCGAGCTCGGAGGCTGGGAGTGGACGGCCAGTATAATCTCGAGCTTCCAATTCCTTTACTACCTGACGCGGTAACGCATCCGACTTCTCCAGGTGCGGTTGCTGAAGGCGGCGGTACCTTCGCGGGCTCACTACACCGGAATATCATCAACTGCGGTTATGCAGACATGATCGCGCTGATCGTGTCTGACTCCGTCACCGGCGTCTACGTTTTTTGCAGATTACTCCATCGAGTGGGTGCACCCCGATGCTCGTCACGACCGCAAGAGTCTTCTGGCCGACATTGCGGCGTGGTTGCCAAAGCTCAAAACTGGTGGCTGGCTATCTGGTTACGACTACGACAACGTCAAGTGGCCCGAAATCGTGCAGACAATTGACGAGGGACTACCGAATGATCACCCGATGAAGCGAAACAGCAGTGGCGAACGGCTGCCAACTATTTGCTTTGTGCTTGCAGCGAACGATCTGGGACTTTATGCCGACATGGTGGCGGTCGCTGCCCTTTCAGTGCGCCGACTCCATCCGCACGCACGAATCATTCTTGTGACGGACGAGCGAACCGCGCCTGCGATTGACCGCCGTCGCCACGCTCTGCGCAACGTCGTGAGCGAAATCATCGTGCAACCAACAGGCACTGACGACCCTTTCATCAGCAGCCGGCACCTACGGACGGTTCTCAGACAGCTGATAAAAGGCGATTATTTGCACTTGGACAGTGACGTCGTCGCGGTCCGACCGCTGGATTGCGGCTGGCCTAAGAGAGCCGATCTGGCAATGGCCCGCGACCGGAACCGGCGCGGCATAACACCGCTGGCGCTGCCTGGCATCGAAAAACTGCGCGCAAAGCTGGGCTGGGAATTCCGGATGGATCGCTACCTCAACGGTGGCGTGATGTTCGTTCGGGACACTCCCGGGGCGCACGCCTTCTATGCTGAGTGGCACCGGCGCTGGAAGCAGACGCTCTCATTAGGTATGTGGCAAGATCAGTTCTCTTTAAACATCGCGAGCAGCACGGGCATTGCTAGAATCGCCGTTCTTCCCGATCGTGACAATTGGGTTACCCACTCCACGGCGATGCTGCGGGGCCGGGCACGCATCTTCCATTTTTTTGCGAGCACCTACAGCGACGCGATTCCTGTGAACACCCTGTTGGGGTATCTCATTAGCAGATTTCAGCGGGATGGCGCCTTGGATGAGGTGACGATTGCATGCGCGGCGCGTGACAATTTCCCGTGGATGAATGACGTCAGATTAAAGTACTTGCTCGCAAGCGGTCTCTACATCCGCGCGGCTGGGTTGGTCGTGCCACACGTCACACGCCGTATCCGCCGCTGCCGCTGCTAGAGGATGTCCCGGACACCCCAAACAGGCCTGGGCTCATATTTCGGTGGGCCACTGGTACCTGTGATTTGTTCGCAAGCTGCATGGCGATGCCGGCCTATGAACCATCACCTTACGAGGCTGTTCTGCGGCTAACCGACGAGTATTAATGCGCGCTGTCCTTTGCGCCATCCCAGCTTATTCGTCTACATCGGGGCAGCCGTTTTGCGCGTGAACGCAACAAGACCTAACCAATCGCTGCAGCCAACAGCTCACCGGCTCGAATCGCCGATCTGTCTGCAAAATTAAGCTTGCTATACCGCATCGGAATTGTTTTATTTAGACCAAGCATTAGGAATGGCTGACGCGAAAGCGTCGGTCTGCCAACCGGGTGGGAGATATCCACGGTGGCTTGGTTGAGAACCGGATTCTCAGCCGATGCGCGGAAGTGAGAAAACTTCCGAACAAAATCTCCGGGCGAAGGGCGCTGTTCCTGATGTGAGCAGCGGCCTTTTTCGTCCCGTTCTAGTGCGAACTAATTCAGAAAGCGCACCATGAAAAACAGTCATGTTTCAATTCCACCTGGTTTCCACCGTTGCAAACACTACGGGGAGTACACTGGTACTACGAAAGCGAAGAACTTGTGCTGGGATTTGCCCGTGCTAGACCCAGAAGAGGCAATTTCAGTTAGGTGTTTGTGCGAGGGCATCCCGTGCCCTCGGTGTGGGCAGCGACTCGTTCATCGGCCGACTTCGAACTCATACGATGCGGAGACAAACTCGATCTGGTATTCGCCGTGGTTTTCCGGTATGGTTCCGTGCTCCGAATGTAAGAAAAGCAAAGGAGAATGTGTCGGCGAAAGCGCAGCCAAAAACTACGACGCCATCATCGACGACTATCATCAACGGTATCCTCTTCGTCGACATTACCAAAGAAGGGTCGGGGCCCTTCCAATACCAAGGTAATACCAAAATTCACCGACCATGGTCACTCACTCGCAGGAAACCGCTTACCGTCAGGACTTCGCCTCGCACGGACACTTCGGACCGGTCACCCTGATGAGCCCCGAGGAGATGGGAACCCTCCGGAAG
>QHYM01000289.1 GCA_003223295.1 Acidobacteriota bacterium
CACCGCGCACAAAAGCAGCAGAGCACCAGCTCCAATCACAACTCCACGCCGAACCATCGAGTGCATGAAAGCCTTTCTTCCATCTGTGCGGAGCATCGCAACTGCGTGCGAGATCCAACCAGCCTCAACGAGAGCTTTGAAATTTTCCCGGCTGCCTCACCCACGGCCAACTTATTTTATCGTCTCAATCGCCGCTTTGCCTTTCAGCCTCGCTTCGCCCTTGACCCGCATCCTACGGACGCATACTCTCACACTTCCTCTTATGACCGCCTCGCTCCCCTTCCCCACCATCGCGAAAATCACCGCCAGCATCCGTTCAAAAAAAATCTCTCCCGTCGAACTTGTCGAATCCCATCTGCGCCGCATCGAATCCCTTCAGCCCAAACTCAACGCCTTCGTCCATTTGGACGCGGCTGGTGCCCGCGCGCAAGCCCGCGCCGGAGAGGCTGCAGTCGTTCAGAACCAGCCGCTCGGCCCGCTTCACGGTGTCCCGCTGACGCTCAAGAGCTGCATCGACGTCGCAGGCTGGACCTGCCCCGCCGGCTCTCTCCTTCGCAAAGATTACGTCCCCCGCGCCGACGCCCCCCTCGTCTCTCGCCTGAAATCCGCAGGCGCCATTCTTCTCGGGAACACCAACACGCCAGAATTTCTGATGGCCTACGAAACGAATAATCTCGTCACCGGAAAAACCAGCAACCCCTGGAATCTCGCGTACTCCGCAGGTGGCTCAAGCGGCGGAGAAGGCGCGGCCATCGCCGCAGGCTGCTCGATGGGCGGCGTCGGCAGCGACGGTGGCGGCTCCATCCGCGTGCCCGCTCATTTTTGCGGCATCTGCGGACTGAAGCCCACGCCCGGGCGCATTCCCGCCACCGGCCATTTTCCCTCGGGTGCAGGCGCTTTCGGTTGGATCGGCGTCGTGGGGCCCATGGCCCGTACCATCGACGATGTGCGCGCTCTTTTCGAAGTCATGGCCGGCCCCGACCCCGGTGATGCTCACTCCGCACCGGTCTCGTTTCGCTCCTATTCCGAGAAAGATTTGCGTGGGATGCGCATCGGAATTCTTCAAAGCTCTGCGCTTGGTAACTCCACCCCGGAAACGTGCGCGGCAGTCGACCGCGCCGCAAAATGGCTCAGTGCTCGCGGCTTTGGCGTCGAGCCATTCGAATTGCGCGGCCTCGATCGCGCCCTCGAACTCTGGTGGTTCTTCTTCGGCCCCGTCATCGCGCGCCTGCTCAACGCCAACCTCGCTGACCACGAATCGCAGCTCAGTCCGATGCTGCGCGAGTATCTTTCGAACGCCACTTCTCCCGATCCCCTCTCGCTCGATCAATTCATCCAAGCCTGTGCCGAACGCGATCTTCTCCGCGAAAAAATCCTGCGCCAAATGGACAACATCACTATCCTTCTCTCGCCGGTTTCCTCCGCCCCTGCGTTTCGCCACGGCGAAGGAAACTACCGGCCCGGCACCGGCTATCGCGACACCATGCGCTATTCCCAATGGCTCAATCTCGTGGGTTTCCCAGGCGCTTCTGTCCCGGTCAGCCTTTCGGGCGACGGCCTCCCCATCGGCGTGCAAATTATCGGCAAGCCCTTTGAAGACGAACTCGTTCTTGCCGGCGCGCAAGCTCTCGAACAATCTCGCGGCCCTTGGCCATCTCCCCCGCCATTCCAAAATCTCTGACGCCTGCCTTGCAATCTCCAACAGCGCTCACTGATTCGGCTGACGCGTCAGCTCCGGATTGGGCACCGCCTCCTGCTCTTCTCCCATCGCCTTCCGGCGTTTCGGCGTCATATCATCCAGCGCCTTTTGTGCCGCCGCAAACTCCGCGCGCGCTTCCTTTTCCCGCCCGAGTCTCACCAGGATTCGCCCGCGCAAATAGTGTCCGCCCTCGTAATCCGGCGCCAGTTGCATAGTCTTGTCAATCATCTTCAACGCTGGCTCCAATTTTCCTTGCTCCTGGTAGAGCTTCGCGAGCTCTGCATACGCTCTCGCCATTTTGGAATCTTGCTTCAACGCCTCCCGAAAGAACTTTTCTGCCTCCGAGGCGTTTCCGCTCCGCGCATAGATCACTCCGAGCTGCTGGTAATTATCCGGCAGATCTGGCTCCACCTCGATGTCACGCCGAAATTCGGCTTCTGCCCGCTGGTAGTCCCCCGTCCGCCTGTACGCCAAGCCTAAATTAAAATGCAGGAACGGCAATTTGGGATTCAGTACCGCCGCGCGATCCAGTTCTCCGATAGCCAGGGCGGGCTCGTCTCGGTTGAGGTATGCCTTGCCCATGATCAGATGAAATTCTGCTTTCTCCTCGCCCGCAGTCGCCAGTTGCTTGAGCACTCTTTCGTCCAGGTCTTTCTGCCCGGATTCCACGGCGGCAATGTCCATCAGGTACAAATACACAACGTCATTGGACTTCTTTGCCCACAAAGGATCCATCACCGTCACGGCCTCTGAATAATGTTTCGAAAGGACCTGGCAAAGTCCCAAAAGATAACGCGCTTGCTCCGAGTCCGGCTGTTCGCGAAGAACCGACGCAAGTGGCACAATCGCCCGGCCATAATTCCCGCGCCGGTATTCCACTAGCCCGATGTTCAACCGGACTCCTATCATCGTCGGCTCTAATTTTTCCGCTTCTCGAAAAAAGGTAATCGCCCGGTCCCACTCTTTGCGCCGCATGGCGATCACCCCAAGGTTCGAGTACGCCGCTCCCGAAAGTGGGTCGATCTCAATGACTTTGCGAAACGCCGCCTCCGCTGTGTCAAGATCACCGCTCTGCAGCGCCGCCTGCCCCTTGCCGAACCACGCCTGGGGATTCGAATTGGGAGCGGCGCCGCCTTTCGTTGACGCAGATTGCTGAAATGCCCGCTTCCCACCAGTCGGGGGCAATCCCCACGCGGCCTGTGCCACGACGTACAAAGCAGCCAGCGCCCATCCAGCGGCGCACACTGTGAATCCTCTTATGTTCATCAGCGAGTAGTGTCCGGTAGCGCCCTTGAAATTACAAGAACTGCCCCGGCGCAAGGGGATTTGCCTGAAGCCGCGCCTCCCTCAGACGCCCTTTCTGCCACCGCGTATCTTTTTTCGTGAATTTCTCTCTTGACACCGGCGTTTCGTTGCACTATTAATTCGTTTTAATAAGCCAATTCCCGGTGCGGTTCCCGCGGTCGTCGAGGGTGGGGGGACTGTGTTAATCAGGGGGCTTCGAGCGGCGCTTGCTAGGGTAGGCACGCAAATCGCCGTTGGAAGTGTGTCCAGATTTCCTATCCCACCCAATTTCGAAACTTTCTTTGGAGGTCTTATCGTGAAGGAAAACTATGGTCCTTCGAAGCAACGAAATAGTGTTTTGCGAGCTCTGCCCTTCTGGCTCTGTGTATTGCTGGTTGCGCTGGCCCTTCCGCTCGCATCTCGCGCTCAGGACACCGGCTACATCAGCGGCACCGTCACCGACAAATCCGGCGCCGCCGTAGTCGGCGCAGAAATAGTCCTCACCAATTCGGCTGGCAGCTTAACTCGCAATACTACTACCAATACAGATGGCGCTTACGTGCTCGCTGCGCTGCCCGGTGACACCTATAATCTGCTCATCACCGCTAAAGGCTTTCAGAAATACTCTGCGCAGAGGATTGTTCTCAACGTGGCTGAAAAGGCTCGCATTGACGTGCAACTCACTGTCGGCGCCGTCACCGAGACGGTTGAAGTCAGCGGCGAGAGTGTCGCCCAGGTCGAGACCACTTCGTCCGACCTGACCAGCACGATCACCAGTAAGCAGATCGACAATCTCGTACTAAACGGTCGCAATTTTACGCAATTGGTGAATCTGGCGCCCGGCGTGGTCAGCCAAACGGGCCAAGACGACGCCAAAGTCGGCGTCTACGGCAACGTCGCCTATAGCATCAATGGCGGCCGCACCGAATACAACAACTGGGAGCTTGACGGCGGCGACAACATGGACAACGGCAGCAACTCCACCTTGAACGTCTACCCGAATCCGGAAGCCATCGCCGAATTCAAGGTCCTCACCTCAAACTACGGCGCACAGTACGGCCGCAACGGCTCCGGCACTGTGGAAGTCGAAACCAAATCCGGTGGCACTACCTTCCACGGAAGCGCTTTCGAATATCTCCGCAACGAGTTCTTTAATGCCCGCTCTTGGGAACAAGGCGCCAATCCCGGCGAGCCCAAGGCCGCATACAAAAAGCATGATTTCGGCTACACCATCGGCGGGCCGGTTTACATCCCCAATCACTACAACACCGACAAGAAGAAGACCTTCTTCTTCTTCTCTGAGGAGTGGCGCCGCGAAAAGAATCCACACACCACCGGTGCTGTCAACGTCCCCTCGGATGCCGAGCGCGGTGGCGCGTTTGGCGACCTGTGTCCCGCCTCAGGAAGCTTCTATCGCTCCAACCCAACCGATACGAGCGGCAACCCCGTCCTTCCTGCCGGCTCCCCTATCTTTGCCGATTGTCCCGCCACGGGTAAGGGCCCAGTATTCACTGCGCCGGACGGAACGATCGCTCAGAGCTACACTCCGTTTGCTGGCAATCAGGTGCCAATCGGTCCCGTAGGTCAGGCGCTGCTTGCACTTATCCCAAGCCAAACTCCGGGTTTGACCAACAATGGCTTCCCGGCGGTTGTACAAACCGTTTCACTTCCAGAAACCTGGCGCGAAGAACTGGTGCGCATCGACCACAATCTTACGGATAAGCATCGGCTGACTTTCCGCTACATCCATGATTCCTGGCAGACCCAGACCGAGAATGCCCTCTGGGGCAATGGTTCCAGCTTCGAAGATATCAATACCAACTTCGTCGGTCCCGGAACCAGCTTCGTGGCCCGGCTGAACTCCAATATCTCCGCGACATTGCTTAACGAATTTGTGGCCAGCTACACGGCAGACCACATCTTCCTAACCGCCCTTCACAATCCTCCGCTTCCTTCCAGTTTCCCCATGGGCGTCCTTTTCCAGAACGGCCAGGGCGGGAAGCTCCCGGCAATTTCTCTGGGGAACAACGTCGCGTACGGTGGTGGCTTTAGTGCCGACACCGGCTACTTCCCCTGGAATAACGCCAACCCCGTCTATACCTATCGGGACAACTTGACCAAAATTCATGGCACCCATACCTTTACGGTCGGCGTGTACACCGCGTTCGCGCAAAAGAACGAGCAAAACTCCCCCTACATTCAGGGCATTCTCAACTACGATTCCAGCAATAGTGCGATCCCCAGCACGGGAAATGCCTTTGCCGACCTGCTAACGGGCAAAGTTGCCCAATTCTCCCAGGTCAATCTTCAAGCCAAGTACTACAACCGGTACAGGATCGTAGAACCCTATTTCCAGGACGACTGGCGCATGACCAAGAACTTTACTCTGAACCTTGGCCTGCGGCTCAGCCTCTATGGCACTTACCGCGAGCGGTATCGCCACGCCTTCAACTTCGAGCCAACCGCCTTTTCGGCAACCGGCTCACCTGTGATTGACGACGGCTCGGGGCCCACCGGACAAGAAGGAGCTTTCGTCCCCGGCCCGGGTAACCCCTTCAACGGCATCATTCAATGTGGTGGCCCCGGCGGAACCACATTTGTTCCCGGCTTGGTAACGAACTCATTCCCGGGCGCAACAGTCGGCTCCTCCTCGGAGGCCGGCTGTTTGAAAGGGCACCTGTTCAATCCTGCCCCGCGAGTTGGTTTTGCCTGGGATCCTAAAGGTGATGGCAAAATGGCCCTTCGCGGCGGCTATGGCGTGTTCTTCGAGCACACTAATGGCAATGAGGCCAACACCGAGTCGCTCGAGGGTTCCGCCCCGTTTTCGCTCAACGCCTCGCAGTTCAACGTGCCCAACTACAGCAACATCGGCGGCGGTGGACTATTGTTCCCTCTGTCGGTCAACTCCGTCCCCAACAAGGCCATTTGGCCATATGTGCAGCAGTGGCACCTCGATGTTGAGAAGGAGCTTCCAGGCCACTTCGTGGCTACCGTGTCCTATGTCGGTAGCAAAGGCACACACCTGACCCAGCAGCGCGACCTGAACCAGCTTCTCCCTGTGGCTGCTTCAGCGAATCCATTCGCCCCCGGGCAGCCCATCACCCAGTCGGATTGCGACAGCATCACCAATCCCGCGCCTACGCTTGCTAACGGGACGCCGGTTACAGGCCAGGCGCTAACCAATCTCGGCGTTGCTTGCGGCAATGATGCCAACCCGTTCCGCCCTCACGTAGGGTTCGGTTCCCTCACACGGCTGGAAGATCAGGCAAACTCCAGCTACAACGCGATGCAGGTGACCGCTCGGCGCACAGTGGGGGACCTCACCATGAGCTTTGCCTACACATATAGCCATTCGCTCGATAACTCTTCGGATAGGTATAACGGCGATTTCGTGAATGCCTACGACCTCGCTTCCAACCGAGCCAGTTCCAACTTCGATGTGCGCCACAATCTGGCGATCAGCTACGTTTATGCCCTGCCGTTCTACAAAGGATCGGGGCTCGCGCATAACGTACTCGGGGGCTGGCAGGTCTCCGGCATCACCATCGCCCAGACTGGCACACCCTTCAGCGTCACCAACGGAACGGATTTTGGTGACGCGGCTGGCGTGGGAAATGGTGTTGGCACAGGCTCGCGTCCCGACCTCGTCGGTAATCCCCATGGTTCTGTACAATCCAACATTCCAGGTGTCCGCGGGCCACTGCTCTTTGACCCCGCGGCTTACACAATTCCGACGGGCCTGACCTTCGGCAACGTGGGCCGCAACACCTTATACGGCCCGGGCCGCATCAACTTCGATTTCGGCCTTTTCAAACGGTTCTCCTTCACGGAAACACGCGCGCTCGATTTTCGCTGGGAGAATTTCAACCTATTCAACCATACGCAGTACAACGGCGTTAACGGCGGCATGGACTGCGTCGGACCGTCGGGCACGGCAGGTGACCCAAGCTGTATCAGCAGTTCGGGCTTCCTGCATGCCAGCGGTGCACATGCGGCTCGCCGCATGCAGTTTGGCTTGCGCTTCCAGTTCTGACGTCCCTAAACCCGGAGGGCGGTCCGACCCAGTCGGATCGCCCTTCTTTTTTCTTTGAACTCCTGTTCCCTTTCCTTCCCAAAGAGGTAAAATGCCGCCCATGAACCGTCGCACATTTATCGGCGCTTCCGTCGCCGCAACTCTTTCCGCCGCTGCCAAACCTGCCTGGGCCGCGGACTCCGCACATCAAATCGACCGCATCGGCCTCCAGCTCTACACCGTTCGCGGTACCATGAAAACCGACTTCGCCGGCACCATCGCCAAAGTCGCCTCCACCGGCTACAAGGAGGTCGAATTCGCCGGCTATTTCGGCCACTCGCCGAAAGAAGTTCGCGAGCTGATCGATAAAAACGCCCTTGCCGCGCCTTCCTGCCACGTCGACTATGCCGTCGTTGAAAATAGATGGCCCGAAACTCTCGAGGCCGCGAAAATGGTCGGCCACAGTTACATCATTTGTCCCTGGATCGACGAAAAGCAGCGTGCCGAGCCCGGCGGTTGGAAGCGCGCTGTCGATCTTTTCAATAAAGCCGGAGAAGCCAGCGCAAAAGCCGGCATCCAGTTCGGCTATCACAATCACTCCTTCGAATTCCAGCCAGCCGAAACTCTCGGCGGCAAGCTCCCTTACGATTTTCTTCTCGCCGAGACCGATCCCAAACTCGTCGCCATGGAAATGGATCTCTGCTGGATCAGCGTCGCTAGACAAGATCCCCTCGCTTATTTCGAAAAATATCCCGGCCGCTTCCCCCTCGTTCACGCAAAAGACTGGGTGAAAGACTCGAGTTCCAACAGCGGCTACCAGGGCGCCATGGGCCAGTCCGTCAAATACGGCGGGCGCATGGCCGATGTCGGTCAGGGCTCCATCGACTGGAAGAATCTTTTCGCGCACGCGGGTAAGGCCGGTATCAAACATTATTTCGTTGAAAATGACGATCCGAAATCCGCGTTCGACGACATCAAAATCAGCTACAACTACCTGCATGATTTGAAGTTTTGATTTGCGTTGGCTTTCACGGAGGATGGATGTTTCGCAAGCTAATGGCTACGGGTGCCTGCGTCGCGTTGGGCTGTCTTGTGCTCGCGGCTCGCCCTCAGTCTAAGGAGTGGAAACCGCTC
The DNA here is from genome assembly GCA_003223295.1 of Acidobacteriota bacterium. GTDB lineage: Bacteria > Acidobacteriota > Terriglobia > Acidiferrales > UBA7541 > Acidiferrum. The sequence continues at coordinate 8,130 of QHYM01000289.1, forward strand.
TTCAATGGCAAAGACCTCACCGGATGGAAGCACGTCGGGCCCGGCAGTATGACCGTCGAAGACGGCCTCATTCGAACGCACGGCGGCATGGGCCTTCTTTACTGGACCGGCGGCAGGGTCGGCAATTGCCGCATTCGCGTCGTCTTCAAAATGCGCGACACCAACGACAATTCCGGCGTCTTCATTCGCATCCCCATCGAGCCGCGCGAAGAATGGATGCCCGTGCATTACGGCTACGAAGTGCAAATCGACAATCATCCCGAAACTTCCAACGAGGACGATTATCACGTCACCGGCACGCTCTATTCTTTGACTAAGCCCCTCGCCAAGCCCGGCAAGCCTGGACCGGAGTGGAACAGCATGGTCATCACCCTCGACGGCCCTCACACCATCGTGGCCCTAAATGACGTCACCGTCACCGACTACACCGAAGGCCAGCCTGTTCCCGAACGCAAATTTGATTTCGAACCGCAGCGCGGGAGACGCCCCAATGAGGGCTATTTCGGTTTGCAGAATCACAGCGAAGACGACGTCGTCTTTTTCAAGGAAGTCAGTATGCAGCCGCTGAAGTAGTTTTCCTGCATCTCCAATTTTTCGGGCCCGGACTTTCCATCTCTAAGTCGAGGAGCGCAAGAAAAAATGAAAAACGATCTCACTCGCCGTCAATTCCTGAAGCGCACCGCGGGAGCCGCCGGCGCCGCAACCATCGCGCCAAAGCTACTCACCGACCCCAATCCAATTCCGTATTCCTCCTACGTCCCGCCAAGCGACCGCGTGCGCTTCGGTATCATCGGCGTGGGCATGCAAGGCTCCGGCCTGCTCACCAACGCCATCACGCTCCCGGGCATCGAATGTGTCGGCGCTGCCGATCTTTGGGACGGCCGCCATACGCTCGCCAAGGAGATCACCAGCAAGAGCAATCTTTTTACTACGCGCAAATACCAGCAACTCCTCGACAACAAGGAAATTGACTGCATCATCGCTGCCGTTCCCGATCACTGGCACAAGCGCGTCGTTGTGGACGCCACCGCCGCCGGTAAGGACATCTACATCGAAAAACCCATGTCGCACACCGCCGCCGAAGGTGTCGCCATGGCCGAAGCGCAAAAGAAAACCGGCCGCATCGTGCAGGTCGGATCGCAGCGCGTCAGCTCCGTCATCTGCGCTAAAGCCAAAGAAATGATCGCCGCCGGCGCCATTGGCAAGCTCACCCTCGTCGAAGGCTCGCTCGGCCGCAACGATCCCACCGGCGCCTGGGAATATCCGCCCCCTCCAGGCCTTTCGCTGCAAAATTTTGATTGGGACACCTGGCAAAGCGGCGCCACGAATCGTCCCTGGGACGCGGACATGTCGCCCAAGTGGTTTGCGCGCTGGCGCTGCTGGAAAGAATACGGCACCGGCGTCGCCGGCGATCTTCTCGTCCACCTTGTCTCTGGTATGAACTACATGCTCGGCTGGAACGAGCCGCCCAAGCGCGTCATGGCTCTCGGCGCCATCATTCGCTTCCCCGACGGCCGCAATATGCCCGACGTTCACGCCTCACTGTACGAATACGCCTCCGCTGGCGGTGCTCCCGTCTATCTCCGACTCAATCTCGGCTGCGAAAATCCCGAGACCTACCGCTTTCAGGGCTCCAAGGGGATTCTCGAAGTCACCGAGTTTGGCCTCGCTCATTATCCGCAAACCGGTGAAGATTCCGCCCCGAGCTACTACACGTACAGCTATCCGCAAGCGCTCCGCGAAGCCTACTTCAAGCAGTGGCACGCCGAGCACGACCCGCAAGTCGGCAAGGAGCCGTTCTTCGAAAATTACGTTTACAAGGCCAACGACTTTGACGACGTCCGCCCGCACCTCTGGACGTTTTTCAGTTCCGTCAAATCGCGCAAACCTCTCACCGAAGACGCCGTCTTCGGTCACAACGCCGCGCTGGCCTGTCACATGGCCAACGAATCCTATTTCCGCGGAGCCGCGGTCACCTGGGACGCCGCTACCAACACCATCAAGTCCTAGCCGCCATGCTGGGGCAAGCTTCTTCCCGAGGGGCACGATTCTCCGTGCCCTTTTTTTCATTTGGCGCAGCGCAGGGGTCAGGCACGAAGGACGCCGCACGTGGGGCAAGAACACTGGGAGGAGAGGAAGAAGGGCCGAGCCGCAGAAGGGACAGATGGTGTCAGAGGCAGGAGGGATCCCGGAGAGCTTCTCTTGGAGCAAAGGGTCCTTGGGCGTGCGCAGGAGATGAATGAGGGTGAGGACCGCGCCGATGGGTGCGCCAACACGAATCACCCAACCAAACACAAGGTCGTCCGGCGTAAGTTGGTCAGCCCACATAATTGTCGCCAGCAGTAACAGAACGACGAAGCCAGCCCATTTGAATCCACGGCGGGTGCCTGGGTGAACGTGAGGCAGGCGGCCGCAAGTGGTGCAGCGCCAGCGTTTGTGGAATCCAAGCGGCAGCAGAGGAATCCAGAAAATATGCCAGGCGTCGAAAGTGCGGATCTGCATGGAACGACGGGGCTGCGCGCAGTAGAGGCAGTAGTCATTGCGAAAAGCGATGCGCTTAGGCCGAAAATAGTACACGCCGTGGAAGATGAGCAAGGCAGTTCTCGCTGGACGGAATCATAGCGCAGAGGCCGTCAGGAATGTCGCACGATTTTGAAGCCAAGTGTGGCCAGTCGCGCTTCGCAGATCATCAGCGAGAAAGCCGCGCTAACTCTGGATGGCGTATTAGATGACGTAGAGCCCGCTCAGAATGCCGTGAAGGATCATCCACAGACTCGAATGCTTGACGCTCCATGAAATGATGATGGCAAGCATGCTTCCGAAGCCCAGAAACCGATTCCAGCCAACCCGCCCCTGTTTTCCATGCTTCCTCCAGCACCTCTGTTTCTAGTTGCAAGGTGCGTCGTATCTTATATCTCTTGCAACGATGAGCGAAGTGATTCGGGGTACTGATTCCAAATAACATCGCTACCGACCCCTTAAGCATTTGCTATCCTCCAGACTCTTGGTCTATGCTGCCGCTCGCGGGGTGATCTTGGGGTGTACTTTCTTGCTGCTTGGTGTTTGATTGGAACGCAAAGCCCGGAGAAAAAGTACAAGCCGAACCCTGAGCGGACTCGACAGCTATTTCCGGAGATTCTGAAGCTGACGGCCGGCATGTTGTTTGTCGCGAGCGCTTCCACTGGTCTCTTCTCCTTTCCCGCGCGGGCGCAGCAGAAAGATTCAGTGAGGCCAGTCGTGGTGCAGCCGGGCACGCCGGGCCAGCCGAGCAGGACGCTGCCATCCTCGACCAGGGCCACTCTGCCACCGCTGTCGCATGCGGACGTGGAGTTCATGCAGGGCATGATCATGCATCACGCCCAAGCGGTGGAGATGACGGCGCTGATTGCGTCGCATACGGAAAACAAGGAATTGCGCTCGCTCGGGGCGCGAATCAGCAGCTCGCAGTCGGACGAAATCAAGTTCATGAAGCGATGGCTGGCCGCTCGCGCAGAACCCGTTTCCATGGCTCCGCCCGGAATGCCGGGAATGGATATGTCGCGCGAACCGATGCCTCTGATGCCCGGCATGCTTGCGCCGCACCAGATGGAAGCCCTGCGAAAGGCCAAAGGCGCCGAATTCGACCGCTTGTTTCTGGCCGGGATGATTCAGCACCACAATGGCGCGGTGACTATGGTCAAGGATTTGTTCGATACCGCGGGCGCGGGGCAGGATGCCGAACTGTTCAACTTCGCGACGGATGTGGACACGGGGCAACGGGCCGAAATCCGGATCATGCAGGGTATGTTGGAAAAGAAATCATCAGAGGAGAAACGATGAATCGAGTTTCCGATGTAGCTCTTCGTATTTTGGTGGCCGCGACATTTCTATGTTTCGGTGTGAGTCGGCTGCAGGCACAGGCGCAAACCCAAACGCCTGCAACAGCGCCGGCGCAGCAATCCGCGGACAAAAACAAAGATAAGGACAAAGACCAGGACAAGCAAAAGGACGAGGAGGAGGATTCGAATCCGTTTGCTCCAGAGCCGGCTCCCGCGCTGCCCCCGGGGATGACGGGGTCGGATCCCGGTGATCCGCGCGCGAAGCTGACGCCGGGCATCTATGACGCGGGCGAAGCCTCGATGGGCATTAAGCACGTCATGCTCTTCAAGAAGCCCGGCGCGTTTCAACTCGGCTCGACGGATCCCGATGATCCCAAGGTACAGAAGACGATCGGACAGCTCGGCATCAGCAACCTCGCGAAGATTCCGAAGCCCATGCACTTGGTCATCGCGCAGCTTGCTTTCGCCAACTCGGACCTGGCGTTTCAAGGCAACCATCTATTCCAGGGGAATTTTTATGGCGTGAGCATCTATGACATTTCCCATCCGGCGAACATTACCTTGCTGACGACCATGGTATGCCCCGGCGGCCAGGGAGATGTATCGGTCTACAAAAATATTCTGTTCATGTCGGTCGAGATGCCGAATGGCCGTCTAGATTGCGGCATGCAGGGATTTCCGCCGGAGCCTCCACCTCCCGCAGTGGATGAGAAAGATAAAGATAAGGATAAGGAGAAAGAAAAAAAGCCCCACATCCCCGCGGCGCAAAAGGACCGATTCCGTGGCGTGCGCATCTTCGACATTTCCGACATCCAGAATCCCAAGCAAGTCGCGGCCGTGCAGACCTGCCGTGGATCGCATACTCATACTCTGGTCCTTGATCCGAACGACAAAGACAACGTTTATATCTACGTGTCAGGCACATCGTTTGTGCGCCAGCCGGAAGAACTGCCTGGCTGCTCCGGGGAAACGGCGGACAAGGACCCCAACACGGCGCTCTTTCGCATCGACGTAATCAAAGTTCCCGTGGCTGCGCCGCAGGACGCCAAGGTCGTCTCCAGCCCTCGGCTATTCATCGATCCGCGAACCGGCGCCATAAACAGCCTGAATAATGGTGGCACTCACGGCAAGAAAGGCGCCGAGAAGCCGAAGGATACTGACCAATGCCACGACATCACGGTGTACTCCGCCATAGGGCTTGCTGCCGGCGCGTGCTCCGGAAACGGAATTGTGCTCGACATCAAGGACCCGGTCCATCCCACGCGCGTGGATGCGGTCAACGACCCCAACTATTCCTATTGGCACTCGGCCTCCTTCTCCAACGATGGCAGCAAAGTTGTTTTTACTGACGAGTGGGGCGGCGGCCTGGGCGCGCGCTGCCGGCCGAACGACCCCAACAAATGGGGTGCCGACGCCATCTTCCGTCTGAAGGACGACAAGCTGAGCTTCGCGAACTATTACAAGTTGCCCGCCGCGCAAGGTGACAGCGAAAACTGTGTCGCGCATAACGGCTCGCTGATTCCCGTCCCCGGCCGCGATATCGAAGTGCAGGGCTGGTACCAGGGCGGCATCTCCATTGTGGACTTCACCGACCCCACGCAGCCTACCGAGATTGCCTACTTCGATCGCGGGCCGATTGACCCGAACATGCTCGTGCTAGGCGGCGAGTGGTCAGCCTATTGGTACAACGGCTACATTTACGGATCCGAGATTGCCCGCGGCCTGGACGTCTTTGAGCTAACCCCGACGAAGTTCCTCACGCAGAACGAAATCGACGCAGCAAAGGCAGTTCGCGTGTCCGAGTTGAATGTGCAGAACCAGCAAAAGATCGAATGGCCTGCACAGTTGGTCGTGGCCAAGGCCTACCTGGACCAGTTGTCTCGGTCCCAGGCCCTGTCGGCCAGCCAAATCACAAATCTGCAGAAGGCCATCCAAAACGCAGAGACTTCGCACATGAATAAGGGCAAGCTGGCGAAGTTGAAGAGCATGGCGCCGTCCTTGGAAAAGAGCGCCGCCACGGCGAAGAACCCGGCTGACTCATCACGTTTCCATGCTTTGGCAGGGATTTTGACCCATCCTGCGTCGTAACGGCAGGGGATCAGCCTGGCCTAAACTTCTTCGCGAGAGACAGGCCCTTTGCGTCCCTCTGCGCTTGACGCCTGCCTCGATCGAAGGTCCCGATCCTGTTGGAGCCGGGTCAGGGCGCCTCTGTGTTATCTTTTCGTTTTCCCTTGTAACTCACGACTTGCCTATAACTGGCGTAGATACTAGACGAACCGCGTCCTCCACTCTAAGATTGGTGTCCCAGCGATGATCGCCTTAGGAGGAACCTATGCCCGACAAAAAGCCAACCCATGAACAAGCACAGCTTCAGCTCCAGCTTTATGACCTGCGCCGCGAGGCCAAGCTGCGCCAGGCCCGCGACTGGTTCACGCAAAGCTATTTCGTTGACACTTTTGAGGACAGCCAACGCATTGCCGCCTTCGGCTCCCAGGAAGGCACTTACCTGATGATGGTCCTGGGCTATTGGGAACAGGCTTGTTCCCTGCTGAACCACGGCCTGCTGCACGAGCAACTGTTCTTCGAAAGCGCTGGCGAATTTTTTGGCGTGTGGGAGCGGGTCAAGCCCATTATTCCGAACGTGCGGGAGATCTTCCGCCAGAAGCTTTTTCTCGCCAACCTTGAGAAGGCTGCCGAGCGCTTTGAAAAGTGGCAGAAAAAGGTCTCGCCGGGCTCGGTCGAGGCCATGCGGGAATGGACCCGAAAAATGCGCTCGGAAAAGTCCATGAAAGCCGGCGCCTAGCGGAAGACGCCAGCAGTGTAAGGGATTCTTAAGAGGCTCAAAACACGGAAGCCGGCCGAAAGGTCGGCCATTCCTGCCCACCAAGAGACAAGTGTTTTCCAATTCTATGGATTGAGAATTTATAGGAGGCAGTCATGGCAACGACAAGAGTCGCAATAGCACCAATGAAAGTCGCGCAGGTTCCGAAAGCGGGAGGCGATTTCGAGATCGTCGAGCGCGAGATTCCCAAGCCCGGTCCAGGACAGGTGCGCATCAAGGTGCAGGCTTGCGGTGTCTGCCACAGCGACGTGCTCACAAAAGAAGGCTTGTGGCCCGGGATTCAGTATCCGCGCGTTCCGGGACACGAAGTGGCGGGCATCGTCGATGAGGTGGGCGCCGGTGTTACCGAGTGGAAGACGGGGCAGCGCGCTGGTGTCGGCTGGCACGGCGGCCACGATGGCACGTGCCTGGCGTGCCGGCGCGGAGACTTCGGCAATTGCCAGAACATGAAAATCGCGGGCATTAGCTACGACGGCGGATATCAACAGTACATGGTGGCTCCCATGGAGGCACTGACGGCCATACCGGAAAGTCTAAGTGACACCGAAGCAGCACCGCTGCTCTGCGCCGGAATCACCACCTTCAACGCCCTGCGCCACAGCGGTGCCATGCCCGGCGACCTTGTTGCGGTGCAGGGTATCGGCGGTCTGGGCCACCTCGGGATTCAATTCGCGAACAAGTTTGGTTACAAAGTCGCGGCAATCGGGCGCGGCTCGGAAAATGCATCGCTCGCAAGGAAACTCGGAGCGAGCGTGTACATCGACAGCAAAGCGACGAACGCGGCAGAGGCCCTGCAGAAACTCGGCGGCGCGCAGGTAATCCTGGCAACAGCGCCGAACTCGAAAGCAATGTCCGAGCTGATCAATGGTCTGGGGCCGAAGGGCAAGCTTATGGTGATCGGCGCGGCCTTCGATCCCATTGAAGTCACGCCGGTTCAGCTCATCAATGGAAGCCGAACGATTCAAGGCTGGGCCTCCGGAACACCAACGGATGCCGAGGACACACTGCGCTTCGCCGAACTGACCGGCGTGCGTCCCATGATTGAAACCTATCCGCTCGAAAAGGCGGCCGAGGCTTACGCGCGCATGATGAGTGGCAGTGCCCAGTTCCGCGTCGTTCTGACAATGTGAACCTGGCCAACGACGCTCAATAGCTGTTTCAGGCCGACTCGACGCGCGGGTTGCTGGTCGCTGCGGCGTCCCGCGCTGGAGGCCTGGCACCCCTGATCAGCAGCCACAGCATGAACGCTATCTCCCCGAAGAACGCGGGTTGAGAGTACGTATCCACCTTGTCCTGATACTGCGGCAGCAGTACACCCGTAAGGCTCAGGATCACCCACGCGAAGCCCGCGAGAGCGAGCCAAACACCCAGGAACCGCGGCAGGAATCGCGACCGGTACACCAGCAGCGCCAACGGAAACAGCCAAAGCCCCCAAAATATTTCGGCGACAACAAATCCCTGGCCATGCAGCTTGAGGAACAGCATCGCCAGGGCATCCCGCTGAGGTTTGTCGAATATGGACAGGAAATCCGCCCCGCGCACCAGGACGAGGGCCGCGATGGAGTTCAGCTCATTTACAAACGCGATCGGGATCGACACCACAATCAATGTCACCATGAGCGAAGCGTGCCGCCGGTTGACCCCTTTGAGCAGGTCGTACAAAGCCTCAGCCACGAAGATAAAACCGGCCTGGCCGATGAGTGCGCCCGCGATGCCCAGGCGAAACAGCGTCTCGTTGGCCGCGATGTTGCTGGCTGTCGCCGCTGCGTTTCCGTGCACGATCAGCTTGCCGGGAACATAGCCCATCGCGAAGAAGCCCACGATGGACGTAAGCACATACAGCAAGCCCGCGAATCGGCCTGGGTTCTTGGTGGAACTCATCGTGTCCTCCGGATGTGCTGGGGCCTTGTTGGAAGGGGCCCAGTGAAACTTGCTGAAAGGGTCTACTAAAGATAACGCCGGAGGCCGCCAAATGTGTCACGGTTCCCTACTAATCGGGAGTTGAGCAAGGTCGCCACGAATGGCAAAGGTCATGGCAAAGAAAAACCCGATTCGGCGATACTGGCACAGAATTCTCGATGGTGAAGCATGAACCTAAATTTCAGTGGTGTTTGGAAAGGAAATCTTGAGAAGAGCAAGCTGCTAGGCCCTGCGCCAAATAATTTTGGTAAAAATAAATCACGCGGATCCGGAGCTGGTCGTGGAGATGGTCATCACTAAAATGGATGACACCGAAGACAGGGTCCTCTTTAGGGGTCTCACTAATGGCGAGGAAGTCGCCAACTCCGTTCACGGTATCCAAGTTCGGAGTCGGTCGAATTGGGTAGGCAAAGAGCTGCTCATCGAATCATGGATGAACGTGGGCGGTCGCGAAGGCCATTTCCGCGATTTCTGGTCACTCTCAGGTGATGGCCAAACGC
>QHYM01000290.1 GCA_003223295.1 Acidobacteriota bacterium
CAGAGTTACTACTGAGACGTTGTAAGCACCAGGAATGAGCGGTCCTATCGTAGTCAGACAACGATTTACAAGACCGTTGTAGCTCGTTGTAGCTGCAGAACCGCTTATTAAGGTAGCGTCTTCCGATTAGGAATGCTGCATCGCCTTCTTGCACATATCTGTGTTAGTATAAAACTCGCATGAGCGCGCGAATTCTTTGCGGATTTTCACGTTCTTTCACCCAGGGATTTTCACCATCATTCACCCACCCCCCGGGCTTTCCTTTTAAGTTTCTAACAGCTTCCTTTCGCCATGGCAATCACCAACACGTCGTTCTGTAGAGAGGGGGGAGCGCCCGCTTCCCCATAGAAGGGCAGAAGCCGGAGCGCAGGCCCATTTCCAACCGGAAGCTCGAAAAAAAACTCGTTCCCATGGCCGTGGCTGCATTTTCTCGAGGTCTCCCATAGTTCAGGTCGTGGCTTTCCGGCTGATTTTCGGCGCAGCTGCAGGTGCCGATCCCGGCGCGGTTCGTTTGCGGTAGGACTCGCCCTCGATGACGAACTGGTGGGCGCGGTGGCAGAAGCGATCCAGAGCGCTCTGGCCCAGCATGGGTTCATCAAAGGCTGTCATCCATTCTTCAACTCCTCTGTTGGACGTAAGGATCGTCGAGCTGCGAGTGTGCCGTTCGATCAACAGATCATAGAAGTCGGAGGTGGCCTGGCTGGATAGTTTCTTCAGAGCGAAATCATCCACAACCAATAGATCGGGACTGATAAAGCTGCGCAGCTCACGATCAAAGGAGTTGTCGGCGCGAGAGCGGGCCAGAGTTTTCAAGAGTCCATCGGCCCGGCAGAACAGCACCCGGTAGCCGGCGCGGCAAGCGGCATGACCGAGAGCCTGGGCCAAATAGGATTTGCCCACTCCCACCGGACCGCAAAAGGCGACATTTTCATGACGCTCGATGAAGTGTAGGCCGAACAGCTCGTTTAAGCGCGCCTTGTCGATGCGAATTTTGGCGGACCAATCGAAACGCTCCAGGGTGCATTCTTCCTCGAAGCCGGCATCCTGCAAGCGGTTCGCAAGGTGTTTGTGCTCGCGGCGCTCGACTTCGTCGGAGAGGACCAGTTCCAAAAACTGCGGGTAGTCGAGTTTTTCCTGGCGCGCATAAGCCCAGCGGTCGGGCAGGGTGGCCAGGATGCCGGAGAGTTTTAAACGCTTCAGCACCGTCTTTAGTTCAGGCTGGATCTGCATTCTGGCCTCTCTTGGCAGAAACAAAGTGATCGGCGGGGCGGAGGAACTTCAACTCCAGCACCGACTGCTGTCCGACGATGGGCTGTGGTTCCGTTTGCGATTCCAGTCCCTGTTCCAGAATGCGCTGCAGGCGGTAGACGTCCAGCAGGTCGAAGTCCAGGGCCCGTCGGCAAGCCGCGTCCAGACGATCTGCGCCGTAGCGTTCGGCCAAACCCAGCAGCTTCTGCGCCTGGCGCAGACGGCTCCAGGGAAACTCGCCGCTTAAAAGTTTATCGGTGAAATCGCCGACAGCGGATCCGAGGTCACGGGCGCGCTTGCAGTAGTAGTTGGGCCAGCGCAGGGCGTAGGGAGCCCGGCCATCCGGGTAATCGGTGTAATCGGTCGAGCGGCCTCCGGGTGGCTTCCGCTCATGCGTCTTGATCAATTCGTTGCGCACATAGATGCGCACCATCGACCGATCGCCGCGGACGTCGACTTGGCAGCCGATCCAGCGCGTGGGAAGCGAGTACAGTGCCTGAGCAAAGCGCACATGATGATCCGGATGTACTTTGCATAGCGCCCAGGTCGGAGTATCGAAGCGTGCGGCCTGCAGCGGAATCAGCGCGGGCTTCTCTTCCGCCTCGAAGACCTCCAGGGGAACTCGCCGCGTGGTTCCGTGGACGCGGCGGCCGGCAACTTCGCGGCACCAGACCAGAGCGCGGCGCGCTACATCGTCGAGATCGATAAACGTCTCTCCTTTGAAAAAACGCTGCCGTACGTACGGCACGCTATTCTCAACGACAGGTTTATCTTTGGGGTGTGCCGGTCGGGCCGGATCGGGCAGAAAGCCCCGGTAGTTGGCGTACTCCAAAAAGGTACGGTTGAAGCGCGGTGTGTAGGGATCGGCTTGATCGATACAAGCTTTCATCCCGTCGATGACAATACGGTGGGGACAACCACCAAAAAACTCCCAGACCCGTTCGAAGCAATCGATGACCGTGGGCAGATCCTGTTTGAAAACGGGGATCACGCAGCTGAGCCGGCTGTAGCCGAGCGTCAGGATGAAGCCCTGCACCATCCGCGGTTGGCGGCTGCCGAGTTCCTGCAATGGGCCCAGCCGGCCGAAGTCGGCTTCCCCCATTTCGCCCGGAAGGCTCTCGGCCCGCCGCACGCTGATCGAGGAGGCACTTCCAAAAGCACAAAGCTTCCGTGCAAATCGATACAGGCTGCTATAGGAGACCACCCGTCCCTCGCGTCCCAACAGTTCGTGCACTTTGGTCAGCAGCAGGTGGTCTTTGTCCAGCCAAGCTCGAATCTGCTCGGTTCGTGGCTTCAGCAGCTCTTCGGCCTCGCGGGTGACCACGACCGCACCGGGCCGACCCATGCGCTGCCGTACTGCTAGTAGCTTGCCTTCATCCGGCCACGGCGTCCCGGCCCGGATTCCTACCTCCTCCGCTAAACGCACGATCCGCCGCACCGTGTTCCGGTCCGAACCGGTCAATCGCGCGATGGCCCGAATCTTCTCGCCCGCCAACCAGCGGCGGATCACCTGATCGATATCCATCATTCTCACCTCCCGGTATGCCATCCAAGCCCTCCTTTCGGGAGGTACTGGTTGGCATACCTGCTCGTTCAAATGCAAACGGGGGGTGGGTGAATGATCCTGAAAATGTGGGTGAAAGTTCGTGAAAACGGGTGGGTGAAAGTTCGTGAAAAACTACCGCCTCAGGTGGTCGATTGATCCTGAAAGATCACACTTATAGCCGCTGACCGCCTGCTTCTTCGGTCGTCTCGTCCAAACGTATCTCGCTTAGTCCATGCAGCACGGCCTCGATCTTTCGCGCCATGAAGTATGCGCGCAGCCTACTGGCGGTCGAGATGACCATCAGAAGCGACAGGATTGTCAGAAAAACGCGGCGAGCCCAACGCCCCGATAGCGTTTTGACGACCGCGTAGAAAAATGGGAAATACTCTTTGGCTTTCAGAAGGCTAACTAAGAGATTGGGGCGATGTAGGTATACTTTCGCTCAACGCCAATCCTCCAGATTTGCAGGTGAGCGTCGCCCGCCTTATATCTTTTGACTCCGCCACGGGAGTTGGGTTCCTGTTCCGATTATCTTTCACCTGAAGGTTCGGTGCGGAGAGTTTGCTCACCGATGTCGCAATGAGACTATGTTGACTCTTAGGTTCCGATTAGTCTTAGCGCGTAACCGAACATTGAGGATCGCATCGATTTCCGCTTACCATCGCCGTGCCGAAAATGACTTGGAAAATGAAGCAGCATCCATCACCATTCCACCCGTGAATCGCAAATTCGATGTGCTTATTCTTGGTGGCGGCGCGGCGGGATTGCTGTGCGCCATCGAAGCCGGAAAACGCGGCCGCCGCGTCGCTATCCTCGAACACGCTGACCGTATCGGCAAGAAAATCCTCATCTCCGGCGGCGGCCGCTGCAATTTCACCAACCTTCATTGCCAGCCGGAAAACTTTCTTTCTGCCAACCCGCACTTCGCCAAATCCGCGCTGGCGCGTTACACGCCCTCCGATTTCATCGCCCTGGTCGAAAAATACCATATCTCCTACCACGAAAAAACACTTGGCCAACTCTTCTGCGATCATGCCGCCACGGAAATCACCGATATGCTGAACGCGGAATGTGAGGCCGCGCGAGTGCAACTTTTTCCCAAATGCAAAATTCGGGAAGTCCAGCGCAGCACCGAATTCGTGGCCCTCACCGAATCCGGCGAATTCCGCGCACCCATTCTGGTGGTAGCCACCGGTGGCCTCTCCATCCCCAAAATGGGCGCCACCGCTTTCGGTTACGATCTCGCCCTCCAATTCGGTCTGAAAATCGTAACACCAAGGCCCGCCCTCGTCCCGCTCACTTTCCGTCCAAAGGACCGCGACGACTACTGCGACCTCGCCGGTGTTTCCGTACAGGTGGTCGTATCCATCGGCAAAGAATCCCTCGAGCCGCATTCCTTCGCCGAGGGCATGCTTATCACTCACCGTGGCTTGAGCGGCCCCGCGATCCTGCAAATTTCTTCGTACTGGGACGGAAGCAAATCGATCCGAGTGGACTTGGCTCCAGGCTGTGACGTCACCGCGGCCTTGCGCCAAGGCAAAGTCCGGAATATCGCGGCCATGCGCTCCGAGTTGCAGGGAATTCTCCCTAAGCGTTTTGCCGTGCGCTGGCTCGATCTCCACGCTCCAGCCAAGTGGACGAATCAATCTCTCGAAGCTCTCGAGCGTCAGGTTCACGAATGGATCGTCACTCCGGCAGCTACCGAAGGTTATGAAAAAGCCGAAGTCACCGCCGGCGGTGTGGACACCGATGAACTTTCCAGCAAAACCATGGAATGCCGCAAAGTCCCCGGTCTCTTCTTTATTGGCGAAGTCGTGGATGTCACCGGCCATCTCGGCGGCTTCAACTTCCAGTGGGCTTGGGCCTCGGGCGCCGCGGCCGGCCGCACGGTGTGAATCGAGGATGAATCCCTCACCCCCGTTCCAACTCCGCCCAACGCGCGTACAACGCATCCACAATCTTCTGCGCCTTGGCCATTTCCGCCAGCACGTTTTGCAGCCGCACGTGATCGCCCATCACCTCAGGATCCTCCAGCGCCTTGTGGCGAATTTGCAGCTCCTGCTCCGCCTCGGTGATCCGCCTCTCGATTCCCGCCAATTCCCTGCTCTCTTGATAGGAAAGCTTCTTTTGCGCTGTAGCAGGGGTCTTGCTCCCGTTTCCCGCTGCCTTTGACCGCGGCTCATCCTTCAGACCGCTCATTCTCGTTGCAGCCTTTTGCGCGCTTTGCCATTCCTCCCATTGCGAATAATCCGCAAAGCGCTCGGCCTTCCCCATTCCATCCAGCCCCAGCACCACCGTCGAAACGCGATCCAGCAGGAAACGGTCGTGCGTTACCAGTACCAACGCCCCGCGATATTCCAGCAGACTCTCTTCCAATATTTCCAGCGTCGGAATATCCAAATCGTTCGTGGGCTCATCCAGCAGCAGCACGTCCGCGGGTTGCAGCATCACCTGCGCGATGAGCACCCGTGCCCGCTCGCCTCCAGAAAGGCGGCCCACCCGCTGATTTAGCTGCTCGCTGGCAAACAAAAATCGCTCCGCCCACGACGCCACGTGAATCACCCGTTCCTGATAAATCACCGCATCGCTGTCCGGCGCCAGTGCCCGCCGCAGGGTAACTTCCGGATCGAGCTGGCGGTTCTGGTCGAAGTACACGATCCGCAGACCGTCCGCCTTGCGAATTCTCCCCTTCGCCGGCTCGATATCCCCGCGCAGCAAACGCAGCAGCGTCGTTTTCCCGCTGCCGTTTGGCCCCACCAGCGCCACGCGCATTCCCTGCGTGACAATAAAGTGGAGCCCGGCGATCAGCGTCCGCTCGCCAAACCCGTAGGAAACGTCATCCAGCGTAAGCAACTGCTTGGTTTTCCGGCTGGTCGCGGAAAAATCAATCTCCGCCGCGGAAGTCCGCGTCCGCGCCTTCATTTCCGCAAGCTCGCCGATCATCTCGTGCGCATCGTCGATGCGCGCCTTCGATTTCGTGGTGCGTGCTTTTGGCCCTCGCGTGAGCCAGGCGATTTCTGTGTGCAAGCGGTTTTCCAAGGCCTGTTGCCGCTTTTGCTGCGCATGCAGGTACTCTTCCTTGGCCTCCAGAAACCTGCTGTAATTTCCGGACACACGCAGCGCTCCGTCTTCGTACGCACGACTGATTTCCACCATTTCGTTGGTAACATTTTCCAGGAAATACCGGTCATGGCTCACCACCACGCATGCAAATCCCGCGCTTTGCAGCACTCCTTCCAGCCAGCCAATTCCAGCGAAGTCCAGATGATTCGTCGGTTCGTCCAGCAGCAGGATGTCCGGCCGCTGCACCAGTGCTTCCGCAATCGCCAGTCGTTTTTTCCAGCCGCCCGAAAGCTCCGCCGCCAATGCATCCAAAGCGGTAAAACCCGCCCGCCCAAGCGTCTCGGCGAATTCCGAAGCCCGTTCCTCTTCCGGTACTCGCGCTCGCTCCAGTGCGCCCTCAATCACGCCGCGCACCGTTACGCCCGGCGAAAACTCGGATATCTGCGTCACGCAGCTGATCCGCGTACCCTTGCGTACCGCGACATCCCCGCCATCCGGCTTCACACGGCCGTAGAGCATCTCGATCAGCGTGGATTTGCCGGACCCGTTGGGTCCAATCACGCCGATCCGTTCCCCTTCCGAAACGGTGAAGGAAAGGTTCTGGAAAAGCGGTGCGCTTCCGTATCTTTTGGAAAGCCCTTGTGCGCTAATCAGCGGTGCCAATTCGGCCGTCTTCTCCTGTTATGTCGCTCTTCTAGCATAACAGCAGCTGCCCCGTGCTTCAGGACCGGGGCCATTCCGCAACGGAAACCGTTACCTAACTTAACCTAAGTTCAGAACTCCTGACATACCTCTGAAAAAGTGGCCAGAATTCAGGTTTATCGAGATTGCGGTGCGGACCTAAACCTGTCCGCTTTTTGAATCGCTGGGGGATAGGACATGCTAAGAAACCATGAGCCCAGCGCCACCTCAAAAGGAACTTTTTGCCCGTCCTACTCCAACTCCCAGTACTGTTTTTGTAAACGATCGCGTTTGTGTACAGACCGAGGAAGAACAGGATGCGCTTTTTCTAGGTCCACCGGGCACGGGAAAAAGCCATCTGGCTCAGGCCGTCGGGAAGGCCGTCATCGACCAGGGCTATCGAGTGATCTATCGAGAGGCCATATCTTGCTCGAAGAAATCGCAGAAGCAGCCCTCGATGGAAACCGCAAAGAGCACATGGAACTGCTGGCCACCGTGCCCCTGCTGATCATCGACGACTTGGGGATGTGGAAGTTAGGACCCACAGCAGCAGAAGAGCTGCTGGAGATCGTCATGCGTCGTTACGGACGCGCCAGCACACTGGTGACCTCGAACCGCCCAGTGGAAGACTGGGGAAAACTGCTCGGCGACAGCGCCGCCGTCACCGCGATGCTCGATCGCCTCCTGCACCACGGCCATATCCTCAAATGCGGGCCGCGAAGCTGGAGAACCAAGTTGCAGACAAAACAAAACGGCTAAAAAGCCACGACTAAACCATGGCGAACTTCGAGAAAATGCGTCTACGTCGCTCTAAAACGATCTTTTTTCAACCTTCAACGAGAAAGGGGCTTATAACCAAACAATGTCAGAAATGAGACTTGCAAGAGAAGCGGACCACCAGTACAAGATGTAAAGTTCCGGGCCTGCTATGGCCGGTCTTGCACTGACCCTTGAGGACAAAAACAAAGCGGGCGTCCCGATCGCCTCGGGCCGCCCGCAATGTCTCTATGTGAAGTGCGCCTGGTTCCAACCGAGCGGGGTTTTGAGACTCCGACACGATCGGACTCAGCTGTCAATTAGAGGGGCTGTACGTTCGAGGCCTGCAGGCCCTTGGGGCCCTTGGTGACTTCGAATTCAACCGCCTGGCCATCGTTCAACGACTTGTAGCCATCAGCCACGATCGCGGAGAAATGGACGAAAACGTCCTCACCGCTCTGGCGCTGGATGAATCCAAAGCCCTTGCTGGCGTTAAACCACTTCACTGTTCCTTGTTCTTTACTCACAGTTTTTACCTATTTCTGTCAGCCGGGTTGCGGCTGAGCATTACCACATAAGCTATCTGATGCCTCAAGTCCCGAGCTCCTCAAGGGAGCCGCGGCCGTCTTCAGGCCTCGTTCGGAGTGACCGCAAAGCAGTTCACCGAACAAAAAAATAGGCCGCAAGTTTTGACCTTGCGACCGCTTCACTACCCAAAGGCGATACAAGAGCAACAAACGCATTCATACATTAACACGGGCTGGGTCGAAGAGCAAGTGGATTTCATGAGGACTCATGAGGACAACACTACCGCGTTGCTCTCGAGTCACGGGCAACCCTCCGTAATCCGGTAAGGGAAGGGTTGTCGACAAACCGCGTGTTCCGCGTAGTGGCTTGAAATCGAATTATGATGGCGGCCACTTCTGGGGAGGGGCTTATTCGCTCGATTTTGGGAAACCTGGCGTGGGCCGGGGGCCGTCGCCATTAGTGCAGCGCTCAAGAGCCCTTCTGTTCGATGCCCAAGTAGCGCAGAAATGAGCGCAGGAGCTCGCTCTTAAGCGGCTGGTCGTCTCTTGGAATCACGGCCTGCCAACACTGCATATCATGATCCACTAGAATCAGCTCTATCAGAGTGCTGATCAGCATCACAAGGGCAAAAGACACCGCCATTTGCGGGTCGGGATGCTTGACCTCCTTGCGATGTACCAAGAACAACTCGACCAGGTACTGGTGGGTACGCATCTCCAGCTTATTGATTTTCCTGTAAAACGACGTGTGATCGCGGCCCTGCGTGAACTGGCGGAGGGCACGCAACAGTCCGGCGTTGGCGCGGTAGCCGACCAGCATGTTGTTGATGAGCTGCTCGGCAAACACGGCCAGCGGAATCTGGCGCGCCATGGCGGGCGTGAGCATCATGCGCAGCCTCTCGTCCTGACGCTCAAAGATGCCGATGATCACCGTTTCGAGCAGCGCGTCCTTGTCAGGAAAACGGCGATAGATGGCCCCTGGCGTCAATCCCGCGTGGTGGGCGATGCGCGGAATGGTGGCGCCTTCTAGTCCGTGCTGTCCCAGGACTTCCGCCGCTGCCTTCAACAACTTACGCATCGATTCCCGGCTGCGGGCTTGTTGGGGAGCGAGTGTCTTGTTGGCCATGGCTTTCCTTTATATCAGCTCGGCAAAATAATACTTGACACGAATGTAAATGTAAATATACATTTACGTTTAGCCGCCGGTGGCGTGCCCGCCAGATGCTTTCTGGCTTTCCCCGTCGACAAAGATACTGAGGAGATTGTTTATGGCTGCTGCAACCGTCCCCAACGCGTCCGTTCCCGGCGAAGCCATTTCCGCTTCAACCGTCGAGCACCCGCTGCGCAACCCGAATTATCGCCTCTGGCTGATCGGCGGCACAATTTCGCTGATGGGCGACCAGTTCTATCTGGTGGCCTTGCCATGGCTCGTCTTGCAGGAGACAGGCTCCGCGGTGGCCATGGGCGCAATCATGATGGCAGGCGCTATTCCGCGTGCTCTTCTCATGCTTATGGGCGGCGCCGTCAGTGACCGCATGTCCGCGCGCAAGATCATGATTGCCACGGCCACGGCGCGCACCATCTGTGTCACAGTGATTGGCGTTCTAGTCTGGCTTCGCATCTTGCGGACCTGGGAGCTGTACGCCCTGGCGTTTGCTTTCGGGGTGGCCGATGCATTTGCCGTTCCTGCGCAAACGGCCTACATGCCCTCGCTGGTGAAGCGCGAACAACTGCTCGCAGCATCGTCGGTCAGCCAAAGCACGGCGCAGATGACCACCATTGTTGGTCCAGTTCCAGCCGGGTTTGTGATCAAAACGCTGGGTGTGGCATGGGCCTTCTTCGTGGATGCGATCAGTTTCTTGTTTATCATTGGCGCACTGTGGAAGCTGCCGGATCCACCTAAGTCTCCGACTGCCCGGAAAGCGATGTTGCACTCGATCGTGGAGGCAATCGCCTACGTGGGAAAAGATGTGCCGCTGCGATCGCTGATGCTGTTGGTCACGATCCTGAACTTCTGCGTTGCCGGGCCGGTTTCGATTGGTCTGGCGTACTTGACCAAGACGAGATTCGGTTCGCCTGCCGTGTACGGCATTGTGATCTCGGCGGCTGCCGCGGGAAGTTTGCTAGGCGCGCTACTGGCCGGTGTCTGGAAGATTCGCCAGCGCGGCATGATGATTCTTTTGGTGTCGTTGGCGTTGGGTGTCTGCTTGGGATCCATCGGCCTGCTGGGGAAAGTATGGAGCATCGCCAGCGTGCTGCTGATCATGGGCGCAGCGGCGGGAATGGTCAACATCCACATCGGCGCCTGGATCATGCAGCGGATCGATGTCGCGGTGCGCGGGCGAGTTGCGAGCGTGCTCATGCTAGCCTCCTTCGGAATAACCCCCATCTCCCTCGCGGTTGCAGGATTCTTGGTTGCGTGGAGCTTGAAGCTCATGTTTCTACTCGCTGGAGGACTCTTGGTGCTGGCTGCCGCCGGAGCCTCGTT
>QHYM01000116.1 GCA_003223295.1 Acidobacteriota bacterium
TCAAGGCGGAAGCGTACGTGTTGACGAAGGAAGAAGGCGGGCGGCACACGCCGTTTTTCACGGGCTACCGGCCGCAGTTTTATTTCCGGACGACGGATGTGACGGGCGACGTGAAGCTGCCGCAGGGCGTGGAGATGGTGATGCCGGGCGACAACGTGAGCTGCGAAGTCAGCTTGATCACGCCCGTGGCCTTGGAGAAGGGCCTGCGCTTCGCCATTCGCGAAGGCGGCCACACCGTCGGCGCAGGCGCCGTCACCGATATCATCGAGTAATAGCACAGCGGCTGGCTCTGCTTGCCCCAGCCAAGGGCGCCGTCGCGGAGACCGGGAGCTGTCGCATGAACAAACAGGGGCAACACAACTATTCGTTGTTGCGGGACGACTTGAAAGCGCTGGGTGGGCAGTTGAAGAGCTGGGGTCAGGCGTGGGGCCTGAAAGTGAAGAGCACGCCCGCAGAGTTGCACGGAGAGGGCCTGCAGATTTGGAAAGGCCATCAATTGCTCCGGTTGACGATTTGCAGCCCCAAGGAAATGGGTCCGGAAGCAGAGCGTGACTCTGCCTGGGGAATCAAGATCCAGGAGGCGCTCACGGGGGCTGAAGAGCGACTTGGACGATGGCCCGGCGGATGGTGCCGTTACGATGAGGCGAATCACCGCTGGGAAGAGACGCAGGTTTGGCGGTTTGCGGAATCCGTAGTACGCCGGTTCCTGAACTTGAGCGATCAGGCGAAATCGGCGAGTGCTTAGGAGCGAGTGTAAGACATGCGCGAAACGATCACATTGCAGTGCGGTGAATGCAAGAACCGCAACTACACCACGACGAAGAACAAGAAGAAGCACAGCGAGCGTCTGGAAACGAAGAAGTTCTGCAATACGTGCCGCAAGCAGACGGCGCACAAAGAAGTGAAATAGTTTTGCTGTTGGAGGAGCTGAAGGGCAGACCGGATTTGAATTCAGGGGAGTCGTCCAACGGCTAGGACTCCGGTCTCCAAAACCGGGTATGGGGGTTCGAATCCCTCCTCCCCTGCCAGAGTTGAGCGTCCGGGCGGAACGGGGCGTGTCCGTCGTGAGCGGCAGCGGGTTGCTTCCGGCCTGGAGCAAGTGAACGAGGGGAACATGGCGACGCAGGCGGTAAAAGTGAAGAACGGCGAATCACAAGGCAACGCCATCACCGGAGCAGCAGCCGGCGTAGGCGAAAAAGTCACCAGCAAGTTCGCTGAAATGAAGGAATTCCTCCACGACACTCGTGTGGAAATGAAGCAGGTCACCTGGCCGAGCCGCGAGGACGTTGTCGCAACCACCTGGGTCGTCGTGGTGACCGTGGCGTTTTTCGGCGTTTTCCTCTGGCTCGTAGACTTGGGTGTGCAACGCGCCGTACAGGCGATTTTTAAGAAGTTTGGTGTGTGAAGGGGAACAGCAACCGATGGGAATGCAGTGGTACATCATCCATACCTACTCGGGCTTTGAAAAGAAAGTCAAAGAGAGCCTGGAGAGCCGCGTGGCGGCCTTCACTCTCCAGGACAAGATCGGCCGCGTGATGATTCCCATGGAGGAAGTCGTCGAAGTGCGCGGAGGGAAGAAAGTGGTTTCACCGCGCATGTCCTATCCCGGCTACGTGCTGGTGGAGATGGACCTGGACGAAAACACCTGGCACATCGTGCGTTCGACGCCCCGGGTCACTGGATTCGTGGGCTCGGCCACGTCGCCTTCGCCGCTAAGCGATGCGGAAGTCGACGCCATCATCAACCGCGTGCACGTTCCGACGGACCGGCCCAAGCCGAGAGTCGTTTTCGAGCGCAACGAGCAGGTGCGCATCGTTGACGGCCCGTTCGCGAATTTCAACGGCAGCGTCGAGGAAATCGACAACGATCACAGCCGCTTGAAAGTCTCGGTCACGATTTTTGGCCGCTCGACGCCAGTAGAACTGGATTTTGCAAGCGTCGAAAAACTGGGTTAGCTCAAGCGGCTGGGCGTGAAGAGGTAAACGAAAGAAGGAGTGGGGCAGGGACATGGCAAAGAAGATTCAGACGACCATCAAGCTGCAGTTGCCAGCAGGGAAAGCCACGCCGGCGCCGCCGGTGGGCACGGCGCTCGGCCCGCACGGCCTGAACATCATGGATTTCTGCAAGCAGTTCAATGCCAAGACGGCGAAAGAACCCGACGGGATGATTTTCCCCGTGCTCGTGACCGTGTACAGCGACCGCACGTTCACCTTCATATTGAAGACGCCGCCGGCGTCGGTGTTGCTCAAGCGCGCTGCCAATATCGCCAAGGGTTCTGCCGAACCGAACCGCAACAAAGTGGGCAAAGTGACCAAGAAGCAAGTGGAAGAGATTGCGAAGATCAAGCTGGTCGACCTCAACACCACCAATCTGGACTCCGCGGTGCGCACCGTGATGGGCACGGCACGCAACATGGGCCTGGAAGTCGTGGAAGCCTAAGAAGTTCAAGGCGCCAAGAGGTCGAACGAGGTATAAATGAAGAAGTCAGGGAAACATGTGGAGAATGCGCGCAAGAAGGTGGAAGCGCGCCCGTACAAGTTCGGTGAAGCGGCCGAGCTTTTGAAGAACCTACATCACACCAAGTTCAACGAAACCGTGGAGCTGGCCATCAATCTGGGCGTGGATCCCAAGCACTCCGACCAGGTTGTGCGCGGAACCGTGGGCCTGCCCAACGGGCTTGGCAAAACGGTGCGCGTGCTGGTGATCGCCGGCGGCGAAAAAGTCCGCGAAGCACAGGAAGCCGGCGCGGAGTTTGTCGGCGGCGATGACATCGTGCAGAAAATCATGGAAGGCTGGACCGATTACGATGCCGTGATCGCCACGCCGGACATGATGCGCTCCGCCGGAAAACTTGGCAAAGTGCTCGGCCCGCGCGGCCTCATGCCGAATCCCAAGACCGGCACGGTCACTTTTGAAGTGGCCAAAGCCATCAAGGAAGTGAAAGCCGGCAAAGTGGAATTCCGCGTCGATAAAGCCGGCATTGTGCATTGCGCGATCGGGAAGATTCAGTTTGACGCGCCCAAGCTGGTGGCAAACGCCCACGCGGTTCTCGAAGCCGTGGTGAAGGCCAAGCCGGCCGCAGCCAAAGGCAAGTACGTCAAGAGAATTACACTGACCTCGACGATGGGTCCGGGCATCACCATCGACCTGGCCGAAGCGGAGGCGCTGGCAACAGCCGCCTGATCGGCGCTGGAGCGAGCGGAGTGAATTCATGAAGAAACGCAGCGAAAAACAAGAAGACCTCGACAAGCTGAAGTCGGAGCTCGCGCGGGTCTCGACCGTGATTCTCACCACCTTTCAGGGCATCAAGGTGGACGAGGACACCAAGCTCCGCCGGGCCGTGCAGGCCGCGGGCGGCAAATACAAAGTTGTAAAGAATACCTTGGCCGAGCGCGCTGGGGCCGGCACGCCCGCCGAGAACCTGCTCAAGAACCTGACGGGCACGAATTCCATCGCCTACACGGACACCGATCCGGTGGCGCTGGCGAAAGCCATCACCAAGATTGCCAAAGATGTTCCGGCGTTTCAGTTCAAGTCCGGCGTGGTGGAAGGGCGCGTGGTGTCCATCGCGGACGTCAAGCAACTCGCGAACCTCCCGTCGAAGGAAGAGCTCATCAGCAAAATCATGTTCCTGCTGAATGCTCCGGCGCAGCGCATCGCCGTCGCGCTCAACGCGCTGCCCCGCAACCTGGCAGTGACCGTTAATGAAGCCATCAAGGCCAACAAGTTTGGGTCCGATGGGGGCGGCGCAGCACCTGCTCCCGAAGCGGCCCAGTAAGTTCAAATTTATAGTTTTGAGAGGAGAGGAAAGAGTCATGGCGAAAGTCGATACGATCCTGGAGGAAATCAAGGGGCTGACGTTGCTTGAAGCGTCCGACCTGGTGAAGAAGATGGAAGAAGCCTTCGGCGTCTCCGCGGCTGCGGCGACCGTGGTGGCGGCGGGCGGCGGAGCGGCGGCGGGCGGCGGTGCTGCACCGGCGGAAGAGAAGACGGAATTCTCCGTCGTGCTTACCGAAGTTGGCGGCAACAAGATCAACGTCATCAAAGCGGTCCGCGAAGTCACCAGCCTGGGCTTGAAAGAAGCCAAGGACCTGGTGGATGGCGCACCTAAGACCGTCAAGGAAGGCGTCAACAAGGACGAAGCCGCGGCGATCAAGAAGAAGTTCGAGGAAGCAGGCGCCAAGGTGGAGATCAAGTAGTTATCGCCTTCAACCAGGTTTCCGGACCGGCGCGGCCTATCGGGGCGAGAGGCTGCGCCAGAGGGCATCAGCTACGCACGTTGAAGCTGGGCATTTGAACAACTCCAAGCGTTCCGCCGGGAACGCCGGTAGCTGTCTGCGCGTTGACTTCGGGCAAGTCTTACAGCGCGGCGGCTATGTGTCTCCTTCGAGTATTTCCGCACGTTGCCCGAAAGGGATGAGGTAGATCACGCATGCCGAATAGCAATCAGCACGCCAGGGAACATCAGCGCCTGGATTTCGCGAAAATCCAGGGCTCGATCCAGATTCCCAACCTGATTGAAGTCCAGATGAAGTCCTACCAGCGCTTTCTGCAGATGGATCTGCTGCCGAGCGAGCGCGAGGACGGCGGCCTTCAGTCGGTGTTCACGTCGGTGTTTCCGATCAAGGACTTCCGCGAAATGTCGCAGCTCGAGTTCGTGGACTACTCGATCGGCAACTGGGAATGCAAGTGCGGCAACCTGAAGGGCTTGCACCATTTGCGCGCCACTTGTCGCAATTGCGGAGCTTCTGTAGTCACAAATCCGTATCAGACCGGCGACGTCATCTGTCACAAGTGCGGCACTTTCAACAAGAATACGCCGACCTTCTGCAACAAGTGTGGCGACCCGGTAGCCATGCAGTTGAAGTATGACGTGAACGAATGCCAGGAGCGCGGCATGACGTACTCCGCGCCTCTGCGCGTCACCATTCGCCTGACCATCTACGACAAGGATCCCGATTCTGGCGCGAAGACCATCCGCGACATCAAGGAACAGGAAGTTTTCTACGGCGATATTCCGCTGATGACCGAGAACGGCACGTTCATCATCAACGGCACGGAGCGCGTCATCGTTTCGCAGTTGCACCGCTCGCCCGGCGTATTTTTTGAGAGTGCCAACAACCGCACCTACTTCCTCGGAAAAATCATTCCCTACCGCGGGTCGTGGGTGGAATTCGAGTACGACACCAAGAACATTCTCTACGTGCGCATCGACCGCAAGCGCAAGTTCCTTGGTTCCATCTTCCTGCGCGCGCTCGGCATGAAGTCCAACGAAGAGATTCTGCGCACCTTCTATCAGGTCGAGCGCATCTCCCTGCGCGACAAGGAACTCTTCTGGAACGTTTCGCCAGGGGTTGTGGACCGCAAACTGGCTCACGAAATTCGCAATCCCAGGTCCGATGAAGTGATTGTCGGCGCGCACAAGCGCATTACCGAAACCCTCTTTAAGGAACTGATCAAGGCCAAGATTTCCCAGGTGCGCGCGTCGCTGACGGACCTCGAGGGCGCCTACAGCGTCGCCGACGTCGTCAACCGACAGACCGGCGAAGTGCTGCTCGAAGCCAACAAGCCGCTTACCGCCGAACTCTGGCAGGCCTTTGCCGAAGCCGGCATCACCGAAGCCGACGTGTTCTTCCCCGAACGCGACGACATCGGCGTGGTGCTCTCACGCACGCTGGACAAGGACGCCATTCGTTCCTCGAAGGAAGCGCTCATCGAAATCTACCGCAAACTCCGTCCCGGCGATCCCCCGACGCTTGAGACCGCCACCAATCTTTTCCGTGGCATGTTTTTCGACCCGCGCAAGTACGATTTCAGCCGCGTCGGCCGCCTGAAATTTAACATCAAGATGGGGCTGGACACGCCTCTCGACAATCGCACGCTGGACACGCCTGATTTCGTCGCGGCCATCAAGTATCTCTTCAAGCTGCGCAAGAACATCGGCCTGGTTGACGACATCGACCACCTCGGCAACCGCCGCGTTCGCGCGGTCGGTGAGTTGCTCGAAAACCAGTTCCGCATCGGCCTCGTGCGCATGGAGCGCGCCATCAAGGAAAAGATGAGCGTGTACCAGGAAATGTCCACGGCTATGCCGCACGACTTGGTGAACGCGAAGCCGGTGATGGCCGCGATTCGCGAGTTCTTCGGTTCATCGCAGCTTAGCCAGTTCATGGACCAGACCAACCCGCTCAGCGAAATCACGCATAAGCGGCGTCTTTCGGCTCTCGGCCCAGGTGGCCTGTCGCGCGAGCGCGCGGGATTTGAAGTTCGCGACGTGCACCCGACGCACTACGGCCGCATCTGCCCCATTGAAACGCCGGAAGGTCCGAACATCGGACTCATCAGCTCCCTGAGCTGTTTCGCGCGCATCAATGATTACGGCTTCATCGAATCGCCCTACCGCAAAGTCAAGGGCGGTCGCATCATCGACTACGTGCAGATCGTCAATGCCGGCGATAGCGAATTCAAGGCCGGCGAAATCGTCGAACGCGACAAAGTGGAAGAGCTCAACGAAGAATTGAAGCGCCGCAAGGTAGTCTACGAACCGTATTGCTTCTATCTTTCGGCTTGGGAAGAAGACAAGTACGTCATCGCGCAGGCCAACGTTTCGCTCGATGAAAAGCAGCGCATCACCACCGAACTGGTCAACTGCCGCCAGGCCGGCAACTTCGTGCTGAAGCAGCGCGAAGAAGTGGACTACGTGGACGTTTCGCCGAAGCAGCTCGTCTCCGTGGCCGCCAGCTTGATTCCGTTCCTCGAGAACGACGACGCCAACCGCGCGTTGATGGGCTCGAACATGCAGCGCCAGGCCGTGCCGCTGATCAAAGGCGAAGCTCCCCTGGTCGGCACGGGCATGGAGCGCGTCACCGCACGCGATTCCGGCGCGGTCGTGCTCTGCCGCCGCGAAGGCATCGTCGATCAAGTCGACTCCGAGCGCATCATCGTGCGTGTCGAGTCCGACCACTCCGGCGTTCTCAGCCGCGAAGTGGGCGCGGACATTTATCAGCTCATCAAATTCAAGCGCTCGAACCAGAACACCTGCATCAACCAGAAGCCGTTGGTTCGTGTGGGAGACCGCGTCAAGAAAGGACAGGTTCTCGCCGATGGCCCGTGCACCGAACGCGGCGAACTGGCCCTAGGACGTAACGTCCTCGTAGCCTTCCTGCCGTGGCGCGGGTATAACTTCGAGGACGCCATCCTCGTCAGCGAAAAGCTGGTGAAGGACGACTATTACACTTCGATCCACATCGAAGAGTACGAAATCGAAGCGCGCGACACCAAGCTCGGGCCGGAAGAAGTCACGCGCGACATTCCCAACATCGGCGAATCGTTCCTGCGCAATCTCGACGAAAGCGGCGTCATCCGCATCGGCGCGGTTATCAAGCCGGGCGACATCCTTGTCGGCAAGGTCACGCCTAAGGGCGAGACCACGCTCACTCCGGAAGAGAAATTGCTGCGCGCCATCTTCGGCGAAAAAGCCGGAGACGTGCGCGACGCTTCGCTCTATTGCCCGCCGGGCATTGAGGGCACCATCGTGGACGTCAAGATCTTCACGCGCAAGGGCGGAGAAAAGGACGAGCGTCACAAGGCCATTGAAGCGACACAGGTCTTCAAGCTGGAGAAGAACCTGGCGGACGAGATCCGCATCCTCACCGACGAGCGCCTCAAGCGCCTTTCAGACTTGCTGGGCGGCAAGGTGTTGCAGGCGGACTTGCACGACGAGAAGACCAACAAGCGCCTATTGACTAAGGGCGTGGAGCTTACTCGCGAGATCATTGAAAAAATCTCCACGCGCAACCTCAAGCGCCTGAAGCTCAACGAAAAGGATCCTCTCCTCATCGAGAAAATCGAAGAAATCGAGGAGATGACCTCTCGCCAGATCGATGTGTTGCGCAAGATCACCGAGGAGCGCAAGGAAAAGCTCAAGAAGGGCGACGAACTGCCTCCCGGCGTGATCAAACTGGTCAAAGTCTACATCGCCATGAAGCGCAAGCTCTCCATCGGCGACAAGATGGCCGGCCGCCACGGCAACAAGGGCGTCATCGCGCGCATCGTGCCGCAGGAAGACATGCCGTACCTTCCCGACGGCACTCCGGTCGAGATCGTTCTCAACCCGCTCGGCGTTCCTTCGCGTATGAACGTCGGACAGATTCTCGAGACGCACCTCGGATGGGCGTCCAAGGAACTGGGCAACAGCCTCAAGCGCCTGCTCAGCAAGGAAGTCAAAGCCGAGGCCCTGCGCCGCTGGTTCCGGGAAGTTTTCGGCGAAACGGCGATTTGGAAATCGCTCACGAAACTCAGCGACGACGACTTGCTCGAATACGCCGAAGGCTTCCGCGACGGCATTCCCTTCGCCACGCCGGTTTTTGACGGCGCGCGCGAGCCGGAGATTCGCCATTTGCTGGAAGTTGCCGGCCTGCCGAGCCTCGGGAAAATCAATCTGTTCGACGGCATGACCGGCGACCAGTTTGACCAGCCGGTTACCGTCGGCTTCATCTACATGCTCAAGCTCTCGCATCTCGTCGACGACAAGATCCATGCGCGCTCCATCGGCCCGTACTCCCTGATTACGCAACAGCCGCTCGGCGGCAAGGCGCAATTCGGCGGCCAGCGCTTCGGCGAAATGGAAGTTTGGGCTCTCGAAGCCTACGGCGCCGCGCATATCTTGCAGGAGCTGCTAACGGCGAAGTCCGACGACGTTTACGGCCGTGCCAAGATTTACGAGGCCATCGTCAAAGGCGAGCCGGGCATCGAGCCGGGTGTGCCGGAATCGTTCAACGTGCTCGTGCGCGAATTGCAGTCGCTCTGCTTGGACGTCGAGTTGATGAAGCGGCAGAAACCGCAGCTGGAAAAAGCCGCCGATTAGCGCTTTGTAGGGGTGCAGCGCTGCTGCGCCCCAACTTGACGCCAAGTTTTTGATTTTGGAAGTTTTCCGTAATTGGGTTCTCAGCCGGTCGGATGTTCGGGAAATAAGGACATCCGGCCGCGGCCCCGGTGAAAGCCGGGGAGGGAGGAAACAACCTTGTATCGCAGCAGCCCGTATGATCGCGCCAGCCTGATTGCCGATTTTGATTCCATCCGCATCAGCTTGGCGAGCCCGGAAAAAATTCGCTCGTGGTCCCACGGCGAAGTCACCAAGCCGGAGACCATCAATTACCGCACCTTCAAGCCCGAGCGTGACGGCCTGTTCTGTGCCAAGATTTTCGGCCCCGTCACCGACTGGGAATGCTTGTGCGGCAAATACAAGCGCATGAAGCACCGCGGAGTAATCTGCGACAAGTGCGGTGTGGAAGTCACGCTCAGCAAGGTCCGGCGCGAGCGTCTCGGCCACATCGAGCTGGCTTCGCCTTGCTCGCACGTGTGGTTCTTTAAGGGCCTGCCCAGCCGCATCGGCTATTTGCTGGACATTTCCATGCGCGACCTCGAGCGCATCCTCTATTTCGAGGCTTTCGTCGTAGTCGATCCGGGCGAAGTCGCCGTTCTTCGCGAGCGCGAAGTGCTGCCCGAAGAAAAATATCGCGAGCTTCAGAAGGAATATCCCGGCCAGTTCACTGCCAAGATGGGCGCGGAAGCCATCAAGGAATTGCTCCGCCGCGTCGAAGTGGACAAGCTTGCCGATGAGCTCCGCGAAAAGATGAAGGCCGATCCCTCGCTCCAGAAGCGCATCAAGTACGCCAAGCGCCTGAGAGTCCTCGAAGCCTTCCGTAAGAGCGGCAACAAGCCGGAGTGGATGATTCTCGACGTCATTCCCGTGCTTCCGCCGGAGTTGCGTCCGCTCGTGCCTCTGGACGGCGGCCGTTTCGCCACTTCGGACCTTAACGATCTCTACCGCCGCGTCATCAACCGCAACAACCGGCTGAAGAAGCTCATGGAACTGCACGCGCCGGACGTTATCGTGCGCAACGAAAAGCGCATGCTCCAGGAAGCGGTGGACGCTCTGTTTGACAATGGCCGTCGCGGTCGCGTGCTGCGCGGCACCAACAACCGTCCGCTCAAATCTTTGTCGGACACGCTTAAGGGCAAGCAGGGCCGTTTCCGCCAGAACTTGCTCGGCAAGCGTGTGGACTACTCCGGCCGCTCCGTCATCGTGGTTGGTCCGGAACTGAAGCTCAATCAGTGCGGTCTGCCGAAGAAGATGGCGCTCGAGCTGTTCAAGCCATTCATCTATCACAAGCTCGAAGCACAAGGCCACTGCACCACCATCAAGCAAGCCAAGGAAATGGTGGAGCAGCAGGAGTCCGTGGTTTGGGACATCCTGGAAGATGTCATCCGCGAGCACCCGGTTCTGTTGAATCGCGCTCCCACGCTGCACCGCCTCGGCATTCAAGCGTTCGAGCCGACGCTCGTCGAAGGCAAAGCCATCCGCATTCACCCGCTGGTCTGTACCGCGTTCAACGCGGACTTTGACGGTGACCAGATGGCCGTGCACATTCCACTCTCTCCGGAATCGCAGGTGGAAGCCTCCGTGCTGATGCTCAGCTCGCGCAACATTCTCTCTCCCGCGCATGGCTTGCCTCTCGCCGTGCCGTCACAGGACATGGTACTGGGCATCTACTACCTGACCAAGAACAAGCCCGGCGCCAAGGGCGAAGGCCGCGTTTTCGGTTCCACCGAGGATGTCATCCTCGCGCTGGAAGCCGGCGAGGTCGAGTTGCTTACGCCGATTCGCTTGCGCTATACCGGTGAAGTCATTGACCTCACTACCGCCTACGACAACCAGGACGTGACGCACACCGAGCCGGTGAAGATGGAGCGCCAGTTCATCCAGACCACTGTTGGCCGCGTCATTTTCAATTCGCATTTGCCCGAGAAATTCCCGTTCGTGAACGGGTTGCTCAAGAAGAAGGGCGTTCAGCAGCTCGTTTATTACGCCTATTTGCGTTTCGGTCTCACGGATACCGTCGTCCTGTTGGACCACCTGAAGGCGCTGGGCTTTACGTATGCCACCAAGTCCGGCATCTCCATCGGCATTGAAGACATGTTCATCCCGGGCGACAAGTACAAGCTCGTCGAGAACGCGGAAAAGGAAGGCGTCAAGGTTCAGCAGCAGTATCTGGACGGCGCCATCACCAACGGCGAGCGCTACAACAAAGTCATCGCCATCTGGGGCGACGTCACCGAAAAAGTTGCCGACGAAATGTTCAAGGCCCTCGAAGGCCAGGACAAGGAAGGCAACATCAACCCGGTCTACGTCATGGCCGACTCCGGCGCGCGCGGTTCGAAACAGCAGATCCGCCAGCTTTCCGGAATGCGCGGCTTGATGGCCAAGCCCTCGGGCGAGGTCATCGAGACGCCCATCACTTCCAACTTCCGCGAAGGCCTCACCGTGCTGGAATACTTCATCTCCACGCACGGCGCGCGCAAAGGTCTTGCCGACACGGCCCTGAAGACCGCCGACTCCGGCTATCTGACGCGCCGTCTCGTGGACGTTGCGCAAGACGTGATCATCAACGAACTCGACTGCGGCACCAACGACGGCATTTACGTCGAGCCTATTATCGAAGCGGGGGTCGAGGTCGAGCCTCTGCGCGACCGCGTCGTCGGCCGCGTTTCTCTCGACAAAATCAAAGACTTCGAGGGCAACGTCATCGTCGACGTAAATCAGGAAATCAACGAAGAGCTTGCCAACGCCATTCAGGCGGCGGGCATCGACCGCGTTCGCATCCGTTCCGTGCTCACGTGCGAATCCCGGCGCGGCGTTTGCGCGCTGTGTTATGGCCGCAACCTTGCCACCGGCCGCATGGTCGAGCTCGGCGAAGCCGTCGGTGTCATCGCCGCGCAGTCCATCGGCGAGCCCGGCACGCAGCTCACCATGCGGACGTTCCACATCGGCGGAACCGCCACGCGCGTCTCCGAGCGCTCTACGCTCGAAGCCCGCAACAACGGCATCATCAAGTTCGGGGACCTCAAACATGTCGAGGGCCGCGGCGGCACGCTCATCGCCATGAACCGCTCGGGCCTCATCGCTATCGTCGATGAAAAGGGCCGTGAGAAGGAGCGTTACCACGTCGTTTATGGCGCGCGCCTCCGTGTTCAGGACGGCGAACACGTTACCCATGGACAAGTCCTCGCCGAGTGGGATCCGTTTACTTTCTCGATTCTGACGGAAACCGCTGGCACGGTGAAATTCGACGACCTGAAGACCGGCATCACCATCGAAGAGCAGGTGGACGAAGTTACCGGCCTTTCGCAGGACGTTGTGACTTTGCCCCCGGGCGATGAAAAACATCAGCCCGCAATTCTTGTCCGCGACTCTTCCGGCAAAGTCCGGAAAAAGTACCTGATGCCTTCCCGCGCCCACTTGATGGTCCGGGACGGCGATGACGTTCAGGCTGGCGACGTCCTTGCGAAGATTCCGCGCGAAACCACCAAGACCAAGGACATCACCGGTGGTCTCCCGCGCGTGGTCGAGCTCTTCGAGACCCGCAAGCCCAAGGATCCCGCCGTCATCAGCGAAATCGA
This sequence comes from Acidobacteriota bacterium, assembly GCA_003223295.1. Taxonomy (GTDB): domain Bacteria; phylum Acidobacteriota; class Terriglobia; order Acidiferrales; family UBA7541; genus Acidiferrum. The sequence goes on from QHYM01000116.1 coordinate 12,463, forward strand.
TGGCGTCGTTCGCTACGGCGAAATCGCCAAGGGCATGCGCAAAATCTATGTCGAGAGCGAGGATGGCAAAACCACGAAGGAATATGCCATCCCGCGCGGCGTGCACATCAACGTTCAGGAAGGCGACCACGTTAAGGCTGGTGAAGCCTTGATTGACGGCCCGCTCAACCTCCATGACCTTCTCGCTGTTCTTGGCGAGAAGTTCACGCAAGCCTATCTGGTCAACGCTATTCAGGAGGTCTACCGACTTCAGGGCGTCAACATCAACGACAAGCACATCGAGACCATCTCGCGCCAGATGATGCGCTGGGTCAAGGTCGAAGACGTCGGCGACACCAATTTCCTCCTCGAGGAGCAAGTGGATAAGTTCCGCTTCCGCGAGGAAAACGATGAAGCCATCAAGCGCGGAGGCCGCCCGGCTACCGGCCGCCCGTTGCTCCTTGGCATCACCAAGGCGTCGCTCTCGACCGATTCGTTCATCTCGGCCGCCAGCTTCCAGGAGACCACGCGCGTGCTCACCGAGGCCGCGGTCGCCGGGAAGGTGGACTATCTCCGTGGCCTCAAGGAAAACGTCATCATGGGTCGCCTTATCCCCGCTGGCACGGGCCTCGAGCATTACCGCAGCATTCAGTTGTTGACGGAAATGCCCGCTCCTGCTCCGGTCGAGGAAATTCCGGAAGCTGCCGAGCTCACCGCCGAAGAAGCGGCTGCGCTCGACTTCCTCCAAAAGGACACCGAAGCCGACGCGGCCACCGAGGGATAAGGCTTCGGCGGCGGCTTGATTCAACCAGCCCAATCAGTTCAACCAGCTTCAACGGGGTCCGGCCAAACGGTCAGGGCCCCGTTTCTGTTTCAGAATAGTTGTACAGTTATCTTCCAGGAACTCTTATGGGTCGCCTTCATTGCGAAACTGTACGAGAGATTCTTACAATGGGAAGAACTCGCGGCACCGATTCATCGACGTGTATGGCTGACCCGCAAGCCTTCCGTCGCTTTTAGATGAACGACAAAAACCAACACGCGCAACGCGGCAGAGCTGATTTGCCGCCCCAGGATGCCCGCCGTTCCGCCATTTCCTCGAGCTTCGAACGGTTCGAAAGACGGCAGAATGAGCTTTGGCGGCTCACGTTTTTGATCCTCTTTTTGTTGGGGCTCGCTTACGCCTGGACCTCCTGGGGATCGATTCGTTCCCAAGCGGTGCGGTTCGAAGCTCTGCCGATTGGTCTCGTTGTGCTGGTGGCGCTTTTTGGCGCCTACATGTGGAAGAAGACCCGGGAGATCTCCGAGCTGCGCGGGCTTTTGCGGGGCCTCGAAGAGCGCGACGCGCAGCCACCCAGCGACAAGCAGTTGGACCAGCTCTTCGACATCATCTCGAAGTCTCAGCAAGGCTATCGCGACCTGATTGACTCCTTCGACGATCTCTTGCTGGCCGTCTCCGTCGACGGAAAGATTCGCGCGGTCAACCGCAGTTTTTCCGACCTCGTTCAAACGCCTTTTCAGGAAATCATCGGCAGGTCGCTCAGCGAATTTGTCGAGGAGAGCAGCGGCGATGGCCCCGAACTCCTGAAGCGCGCCATGCCGCGCTTTGTGGAACGCCGTCAGTGGACCGGCATCGTTCAGGTCCGGCTAAAGAATCAAAAGTCGCCCTTTTATTTCGACTGCGTCGCCCACGCCATGTTGCGCGATGACAACGTTCACGGCATCACCGTTCTCGCGCGCGACGTTTCCGCGCTCCGCAGAAACGAAACCCGCTTCACCGAACTTTTCGAAACCCTCCAGGAAGGCATCTACATCACCACGCCCGATGGCCGGATTCTGGATGCCAACCCTGCCCTCATCGGTATGCTCGGCTATGAATCAAAAGAGGACCTGCTCAAACGGCAAGTCCCCGAGATTCTCGTTGACCCCGCGGAACGCAAAGCGCTGATGCAGGAAGCCGAGACCCAGCCGATGGTCCAGGGCCGCGAGATCACTCTCCTTCGCAAGGACGGCACTTCCGTCGTGTGCCTGAACACCGCCGCTGCCGTTCGCGACAATACTGGCAAGGTCGTCCGTTACCAGGGCGCCGTCATGGATGTCACCGAGCGCCGCGAAATCGAGCGCCGCCTCCGCCAGCAGCAGGAGTTTGCCCGTCGTCTCGTCGACAATTTTCCTGACCTCATCCTCGTGCTGGACACCAACGCCCACTACACTTTCGTCAGCCCGCGCTCGCGCGAGATTCTCGGCTACGAGCCTCAGGAAATCGCTGTGATGGATTTTGGCAATTGCGCCCATCCCGAGGAGATGCCCGCCGTCAGAGCGCTTTACGACGATATCGTTGCCGGAAGGCAGGTGTTCGCCTCGCTCGAAGTTCGCGTTCGTCATAAACAAGGCGATTGGCGCCGCATTCTTTTCAATTTCAGCCCGCTCTCCGGTGAAACCGGCGACATCGAAGGCGTGGTCCTCTCCGGCCGCGACGTCACCGACCTCAAGCGCCTCGAGGAGCAGCTCATCCAGGCCGAAAAGCTCGCCGCCATGGGCCAGATGCTCGCCGGCGTCGCCCACGAATTGAACAATCCACTCACCGCCGTCCTCGGCGTCACAGAACTCCTCCGCGAACGCGTCGGCACGGACGAATCCTTCAAGCGCCAGCTCGATCTCACGCATCGCCAGGCCCGCCGCGCCGCGCGCATCGTGCAAAACCTTCTCGAGTTCTCGCGTCCCGCTTCGCCTCTAAAGAAGCTCCTCGACGTCAACAATCTCGTCGAGCGCACACTCCAGTTGCACGAACATTCGCTCCGCCGCAACAACATTGAAGTCGACTTCCGCCCCGAGACCAATCTTCCCGGAGTCATCGGCGACGCCAACCAGCTCATCCAGGTTTTTCTGAATCTTGTCACCAACGCCGAGCAAGCCATCCGCGAAGTCCGCGACGCCGGCCGCCTTCAGATTCGCCCGGGCCGCAGCGGCAATCGCCTCAGCATCACGTTTCAGGACGACGGCGTCGGCATCCGCCCCGAAGCTCTCCCGCGCATCTTCGATCCTTTTTACACCACCAAGCGTCCCGGTGGCGGCACTGGCCTCGGCCTCAGTATTTGCATGTCCATCATTCGCGAACACGGCGGCATCATCGAAGCCGAAGCGCTCCCCGTGGGCGGCACTGCGTTTACCGTGCTTCTCCCGGCTGCGCCCGCCGAAAAAACCGACGCACCCTCCGCCCTCTCCGAATCGGGCGCTCCCTCCGCCTCCGCACCATCCGCGAAGGGAGCCGCCACTCCATCCGCCGAAATCCTCAAAGGCCGCAGCGTCCTCGTCCTCGACGACGAAGAAAGCCTGCGCCAGCTCTTGCAGGAAGGCCTCTCCGCCCAGGGCCTCCGCGTCGACTGCGCCGCCACCGCCGAAGAAGCCCTCGCCCGCCTCGAGCGCTCTTCCTACGACATTCTTCTCTGCGACCTGCATCTTTCCGCCAACGGCTTCTTCGTCGACGGCCGCGAAGCCGCCGCTCGCATTCTCGCCGCCGCCGGCGCGCAGAAGCCCGCCGTCGTTTACATGACCGGCGATCTCATGGAGTCCGCGCCCGAATCCCCCGGACGCGGCGAACCCTCCTTCTTGCAGAAGCCCTTCCGCATCTCCGAAGTCATTTCCCTCTTCCGCGAAGTCCTCTCCTCCGAACCGCAGCCCAAGTAAAGTTTTTGTGGCACAGCCATTCCTGGATGTGCGCTTTTGTAGCGGCGACTTTACGTCGCCGTCTTTCTGTCCAACTCACGTCGGCAGGTGGAGTTACCTATGCGTACGATGGTGACGGTCGTCGCGTTGAGAAATCCAACGGCAAGCTCTACTGGTACGGCTCAGGCAGCGCCCCACTCGATGAAACCGACTTTGCTGGCAACACCAATAACTCCAGCTTCTTTGAGTACATCTCCTTCGGTGGCGAACGGCCCGTCACCTCTTCCAGCGGCAACACTTACAAGTTCACAGGGGCGAACGTGACATGGAATCCGGCCTCGACTATGTCTCGGCACGTCACTACAACAGGGCCTGGGGTCCGGTTTATGTCCAGAGATTCCCGGAGCGGCTTACAACCTAAGACTTACGACTTACCATTCGCCGCGGCGGCCTCACTTCTTCGGAGCCGCAGCTGCCTTCGCACCGGCCGCGGCCTCCACGCCAAAGTCCCAGACATACAGGTTCATGCCATCCGGCAGGATCTCCGCCAGCGCGTACTCCCCTGGAAGCAGCGGCTCACCCAGGGTGAACCGGAAAACCGTGGGAGCAATCTCCCATCGTTGCAGGGACATGGTCTTGCGGGTTTCCTCGACCTGCTCCCCCATAAACGTCTTGATGGACTCCAACTGCCGCTTGTTGCCTTTCACCGTGGCCCGCACAAGCTCCACTTCCGGCCCAGACTCTCCCGGCCGGCTGCTCTTCACAATGGGGCTGTTCCGGTCCGGATCAGGAAGCGCCTCGCGCAAATAAAACTCTAAGTTTGAGTCACTTACGCGGACTTTGGCCCGGCTGCCCGGAATTTCGACGTTGCGTTTGTCCGGCACGATGGGGATCGGCGACAGCACCCGCTTCAAAAACTGTTTCTTGTCCGTCTTGACATCCGCTCCCGCCTGCTCGAGTTGCGTCACGTGCTTCCCATCAATGACAAACATCCCTTCTCCCGGTGGTAGGAAGACGCCGGGCGCCACCTGCAAGCTCGCATCAACGTCCATAACCGTATCAATCCGTTGGGCTTCCTCCTGGGTATGCACCTTCTTCGCGAACGCATCCTCTTCACTTTTCTCCGCCGCCTCGGCCTTAGCGGTAGCGTCCCAATCCACCAGGGCCGCCGGGATCTCTTCCCACGCCCCCCGCTCCACGCTGTAATAACGTACGCGCTCGCCGCTCCGCTGATAAGTCCGCACCAACTGGAACGTTCCATCCTTCAGGATAAGCTTCTTCCCCCGCGGCAGCACGTATTCGCTTTTCTGCGCGGCCTTGTCCTTGGGTTGGGCCGAAGCGGGGGATTGGGTTTGTGCCGGAGCAGTCGATTGCAACTTTGGCGAAGGGTCGCTCGCGGATTGCGAGTAGCTTGAGGCTGCTGCGCATGTTCCTAGCAGAAACATCCCAAAGCACATCGCTGCTGCCACGCGTAGGATCCTCACACCAAATTGGATCCTCGCAAGTGATGGGACTGTCATAGGCTTTCTCTGTGTAGTGCGATGCATTCGAATCAGCCTGGTTTGCCTTCGATAGGCCAGCATACGCCGACGGCTTTGCTCCCTGCAACCAGTGCGTCAAAGCTGTCCAAGATGAAGCTACGATAGTGGGAAAAAGGCCGGCTAAGAGAAAGAGTGGCAGCAGGGGGTGCGGCAAATAATCAAAATAGCCAGCCAAAAGGGATTACTCATAGGCGGTTAGTCGATGGAGGGGCCCAAGAGGATTGGCCCAGGATCAAAAATGGCTCCAAAAAACACGATGGGCTCTCTAGCGATGCCAGAGAGCCCATTCGAATCTCGTTTCGAATCTGTTGCAGGGGTTTTATAGGCGACTTAATGGGTGCACTTGGGGAACAGAGTCACCAGAACCATGAGGTCAGAAAGCGTAAAGAGCCACTGATCCGCTTTGAAGCCGGCGGCTTCGGCGGCGCGAGCGATGAATCCCAAGTGGCGAGTCTTTGCGAAGTTGTGGACGTGCTCGACGCAAATGCCGGTCAAGTTGGCAACTTCCGAATCGGTGAAAATCTTCTGGCTGGACTTCACGGTAACCATGACCTTGCTCCTGGAATCCAAACTCAATTTTGCTTCACACTTCCTTAGATGCTGCAAGCATCTTATTTGTTCCTACGAAATAAGAGCAATAGTCGTTCCGTTCCGGAAACAAAAAACCTTCCGGCTAGTACTTTCCCACTAAAACCGCCAAAAATGGGCGTTTTTGCACATATTTTGCTGGAGTTCCGACTGGTACGAAGGCGGAGCAAAGCGATTCGAAGGGAAGAAATCTTCTACTTATACAACGCGGTTACAGTTTTCGGTAGAGCCGCGGCAATTTCCTTCACCTGTTTTGTGTGCCGAATTTGATGCGAAGCGATCATTGGAACCACTCGGACAGGTTCATGGTGCCAAGAAGGGGATGGGGCATGTGATATTTTCTTAGGCTTTTCCCTGAAGCCTCTTCCATGAAAATCCGGGTACGCTCGCGAACTTCGCGGAGGTGGGCCAGCATTTCGTCCTTTTCGCAGACCATCGCGGGATCGAGGGGGATGGGCGTCTTGCGGGGGATGATGCGCGATTCCACCAGGACCATAGGCAGGTGAAATCGCTTCGAAAGAGGACGGGGCCTCGGCGGGCTTTGCCGCACCCTGCCGGCGTTCTTGATGATGGCACGCTCGACCTGGATCAGAATGTCCGTCCCACCCTTTCGGGATTTGGCCGTTCGCGGAACCTAAGTCGACCAAGGTTCATTGGCCGACGGCCAAGGGGCGCACGCGCGTGACGAGTTCCTGTAAGAATTGATCGGAGCGCATGAACACTGCAAAATGCCCACCACCCTTAATCGCTACAAACTCCTTTTGCGGCGCCTTCATCGCTTCCACATACTGCCGAGCCAGCGCCGCCGCAGTCGTAAAATCCTCCTCGCCTTGAAAAACAAACATGGGAAGGGAAAATTCCAGGCCTAGTTCTCCCGGTCCCTTGGATTTCAACTGAGGCACGAGTCGCTCTCCACTGAAGAGCTGTCCATCGCCGTCGTCGTTAATATCTTGTACCGACCCACCGGGGGCCACCAGGGCAAGCCCAAGCGTCTCAAGCAAGAACTGGTCGGCGCCTTCGAAACGATTCGCCCACTTGCGCTGCACGCCGTAGCCCTCGCCGCTGGAGTACGGCGGAGGACCGACGCGCTTCAACTCCTCGATAGCCTGCTGGTTTCCACTGGCTTTCGCTTTTTGCAAGAGCGCGTCATACGTCGCGGAATAGTTGTTCACTTCGTCCGCGACTTGCCCCGTGCCCACGTATGCGTAGAAAAGTTCGGGCCTTGCTCGAACCATTCCCAGGCCAAGAAGCGTGCCGAACGTATGAGCGACGACGATGATCTTGTCTTTGCCAAGATGCTTCCGCAGATACTTGGCCAGTTCGATGCCGTCCTGCGTCATACGATCGACGGTCATCGTAGATGCCACGGCTTGGCCGGACTTCCTGAGCGTTCTGCCCGCGCCCCGCTGGTCCCATTGCACGATGGTGAAGTGCTTTTCCCAGGGAGCGAAGAGCGCGAACGTCCAGGGATTGGTAACGTCGCCTGGGCCGCCGTGCAAGAACAGAACGACGGGATTGTTGCGATCTTCGCCGCGAATCGTGACCCATTGCTCGATTCCCCCGATGGTGATGTAGCTGCGTTCGTCGATGCCCTTTGCGGACGAAATCGCATAGTTCTTTGCGTTGCGAGCTCGCAGAAAAGTAACTAGCTCATCGAACTTGCGATATTCCGAGTCCAGGGCTGTGGGTGCAGCGGGTGGCTGCTGGTCCTTGGCAACCTGCCCAAACGTTGCACAATTCACACAGAAAAGCGCGAGGCAACAGGTAAGGATTGTCCGGAACATGCGTGGTTGCTCCTGAACGAACAAGAATTATCGTTGGCTTAGAACTAATAGACATTGGACGCGATGGGTGGGAGTACTCCTCCGTCGGACCCAGTCTGCCTGCCACATCCATGCTTTCAAAGAAGAATACTCCCAATTCGGCGAAAGGTTACCGACAAGGCTTGTGGCGGTCGGCCGATTGGCAATGTATATGCGACCGCTTGACTTGGATAATTTGCTGAGCGAAACGGTATCTGACCTGCACTTACCTGAAGGTCCGAAGGATTTGTGAGCGAAACTGATCTTGGCCGGCCCAGCAGAATTGCTAAAGATTAACCGAGGTGCCGCCCCACTCTTCAGGGGTTACGTCGGCGATGGATTGGGTAAAGGTCCAGCGATGGCCGGCGAAGTCCTCGGCATTGTATTGGCGCTCACCATAAGGGTGGTCGGCGGGCTCGGAGGGGATGCGGGCACCGCATTGGCAGGCATGTTCGCAGTGACTGCGTGCGTCGGACACGCGCACAAGTACGAGATGCGTGCTGTCCGACGGTGCCTTTCCTTCGGCGACTACAAGGCATCCGTCACCGAATTTGAGCTGGATGCGGTGGTTGCCGATGCGCAGCCGTACGATGAAGCCGAATGCCTTGCAGAGCCAGTCAGCAGCTGCGCTGACATCGGGATAGTGGAGGACAGGAATGATGGTGCACGGCGGCACGGAACGATTGGAGAGCATATCAACTCCGAGAGAGTTTCACATGGACTCGTCGAGGGCAAGCTCGCGAGCGCCACGTACAAACTTAGACTTCGGGGCCGCCGGCTTGTTCGAATGCATGGGCGAGTTGCAAGACGCGGGCTTCGCCGAAGGGCGGACCGAAGACTTGCAGGCCCACGGGCAGCTTGCCGTCAATCTTTCCGCAGGGCACGGAAATTCCCGGGACGCCCGCGAGAGATCCCGTAACCGTATAGATGTCGGCAAGATACATTTGGAGCGGGTCGCTGGCGCGTTCGCCCAATTTGAAGGGTGGAACGGGAGAAGTGGGCGTGAGGATCGCGTCCACTTTGGTGAAGGCATCGCGAAAATCCTGGGCGATGAGCGCGCGGACTTTCTGCCCCTTCAAATAGTAGGCGTCGTAGTAGCCGGCGGAGAGGACGTAGGTGCCAAGGACGATGCGGCGCTTTACTTCGGGACCGAAGCCCGCGCCGCGCGTTTTGCGATACATGGCAAGTAGGGAATCGTCGGGCACGCGCAGTCCGTAGCGCACGCCGTCGTAACGCGCGAGGTTGGAACTGGCTTCCGCGGTGGCGATGATGTAATACGTGGCGATGGCGTAGTCCGTGTGCGGCATGCGAATTTCGACGAGTTCGCAGCCCAGCTTCTTGAAAACCGCGATACCTGCTTCGATTTTTTGCCGGACGCCCGCGTCCATGCCTTCGGCGAAATATTCCTTGGGGATGCCGAGGCGGGGACGTTTCAAGGGCTTCGCCAATTCGGCGCCGTAGTCCGGGACGGGCACAGTTGTCGAAGTGGAATCGTGGGCGTCGCGTCCGGCGATGGTTTGCAGGATAGCGGCGACGTCGCGCACCTTGGTGGCAAAGGGGCCGATCCGATCCAGGGAAGACGCAAAGGCGATTAACCCGTAGCGCGAAACACGGCCATAGCTGCCCATCATCGCGGGAATTCCGCAGAAAGAACCAGGTTGGCGGATGGAGCCGCCGGTATCGGTTCCGAGGGAGGCCACGGCAAGGCCCGCGGCGACTACCGCTGCGGAGCCTCCGCTTGAGCCTCCGGGCACACGGTCGGGAGCCAGCGGGTTTTTGACTGGGCCGTAGGCAGAGTTTTCATTGGAGCTGCCCATGGCGAATTCATCGCAATTGGTTTTGCCGAGGATGACGGCGCCGGCGGCCTCGAGGCGCTCGACGGCGGTCGCGTCATAAGGGGGAATGTAGTTTTCGAGTATCTTCGAGCCGCAGGTGGTTTTTGTGCCGCGTGTGCTGATGACGTCCTTAATGGCCACGGGCACACCTGCCAGCGGCGGAAGCGCCTTGCCTGCTGCCACCAGGTTATCGATGCTGTCGGCTTGCCTTCGCGCGCGGTCCGGGGTCAGAGCCAGATAGGCATTCAGCTGGAGATTCTTCGCTTCGATGCGTTTGTAGAAGTCGGCCAGCAGTTCGCGCGCGGAGATTTTCTTCGCTGCGAGGGCGTCTTTCACACCGTCGATGGTCCAGTTGATGGGCATTCAGAATTCCCGTTTTCAGTTCTCAGTCCTCAGTAGTCAGTGTGGAGAATAAATCAGCCATTTGCCTTTTCTTGCCGGAGCCAAATTTTCCTGCCGGAGTTTCTTTCTTTTGTACTGAAACCGAAGACTGAAAACTGACTACCTCTCGATGACCTTGGGGACGCGAAAATAAGGCGCCTCGGGATCCGGCGCATGCTGCATGACGTCCTCGGCGACGGCGCAGGGGACCACCAGGTCCTCGCGTAGCGTAGCGTCGGCACTCTGATCATCAGCAAACACCTGCGCCATGGGCTCTACTTTGGCAGTGTCCAGTTCGTTGAGCTTCCCGATATATTCGAGAATCTCGTCAATTTGCGCGCAGTAGGTTTCGAGCTCGCTCTCGTTCAAATCCAGGTAAGCCAGCTCCGCCACGCGCAACACGTCTTCTCGGCTAATCTTCATTTTTGAGTTCCTAATTGTTACCACTTAGATGGTGAACCCAAAATTCTAGCACGAGCCTGCCTCAACGCCAGTGGTCGCACACGGGGCCTACTAGTCGCTCGACGACCGGCACGCCTATTCCCGCGCGGACGGCAGTGCTGGAAAATTGCGCGGAGTAGCCCCGCCTCACTTGCCGCGGCTGCCTTCGGCCCTGTCCATGGCCGATCGAGCAAAGATCTAGCAAAAATAGTTATGAGTTGGAGTCTCGGGATCGGTATAAAGTCTGAGACAATTGCGGGCTAAAGCGGAATTTCCGGTTTGTATTTTGAGGCGAACGTGTGCTTTTGCAGGCACGGCTGCGGCGCTCGTGCTGCTCTTGGGCTTTACTGTCCCTGCCACAACCTCAACCCCCTCGAATCCCGCTTATCGTTTGCAGGTTTATTCCAAAGCGGCTCCGCAACTGCCCGCCACGCAAGATTGGACCCTCGAGTACGAATTCATCGTTCCTCCGCTGCCGACTCCGCGCACTTGGAATTACAAGGTTGGAACGGTCTATCAGTGGGGAGATGTCGATTTTGACAGCTACGGGAGCAAGGGAAAATACAAGTTATCGGACTACCAGTTCAACCAGATTGTTCCACAGCTGATTCTGGGGAATGTGCTCGATGGCAACAACGCTGGCTTTGCCCCTGCATGGCACGAGCGCGACACCTGGGGAATCCAAGCGCAATACTATTGGTACAACGCGACGACTGCGACGTCCTACGCGCAGGCCGGAAGTATCGTAAATGTAAATCCAGGCGATGAAATCACTACTACGATCAACTTTAACGCCCGGACGGGAACCATCGTCGCCAGTATTGCCGACAACAGCCTTTCCGGTTCGGTTGGCGTGAGCACGATCACTATTGCACGGCCATTTCCTAACGACCCGTCGTTGTTCGCATCGTGGTCAGATTTCTCTAATAGAGCCGCAACGGCAGCGAAGAGTTCCTACGTGATGAGCACGCCGGCAGCAGATGTCGAAACCGACTTCGTAGACCAGCCGACGATGTGTGGATTGTTGCCGTTCAGGCGAAGGAGAATATCGATTCCCGGCGTCGCTTCGACTCCATCAGCATTCTCAATCCAGCAGCCTAACGGATTGACTTGCGCGCAACCGCTGGCGAAGCTTGATTTTTGACGACCTACCTGTGGGGAATCACCATTTAGTTGGTCACGGACTCGGCGACTTTGCGGGGATATTTTTTGGCGATGTAGTTGTCGACGAGGGCTTGGAAGGCGGCGGCGAGTTCGTCGTAGGTGCCTTCGAGGGTGACGTCTTTCTTGCCGTCGATGTACACGGGGCAGCGGGGGGCTTCGCCGGTACCCGGCAGGCTGATGCCAATGTTGGCGGCCTTGGATTCGCCTGGGCCGTTGACGATGCAGCCCATCACCGCGAGCGTCATGCTTTCGACGCCTTCGAATTGCGTTTTCCAGATGGGCATCATGTCGCGGATATAGCCCTGAATTGCTTCGGCCAATTCCTGAAATGTAGTGCTGGTGGTGCGGCCGCAGCCGGGGCAGGCAGTTACGCTGGGCGCGAACGAACGCAAGCCCAGCGCTTGGAGTAATTCACACGCGGCGTAGACTTCTTCGCGGCGGTCGCCGCCGGGACGCGGGGTTAGCGAGATGCGAATCGTGTCGCCAATCCCTTCGTAAAGAAGGACGCCCAGAGATGCAGCGGACCAGATTTGGCCCTTCATGCCCATGCCCGCTTCGGTCAGGCCGAGATGCAGCGGCTGCTCGGTTTTCGCTGAGAGATCGCGGTAAACGGTGATGAGGTCGCGGGGCCGCGAAGTCTTGCACGATATGATGATTTGGTCGTGACGGAGTCCCGACTCGAGCGCGAGTTCCGCGGACTCCAGCGCGGAAATGACCATGCACTCGTTGATGATCTGTTCGGAATCTTTGCCAAGGCTTTTGTCGGTGTTCTCCTGCATCTTGCGCATGACCAGCTCCTGGTTGAGGGAGCCACCATTCACGCCGATGCGCACGGGTTTTCCATTATCTACGGCGACTTTACAGATCGTGGAGAACTGTTCGTCGCGGCGCTGCCCCGCGCCGACATTTCCGGGATTGATGCGATATTTGTCGAGCTGCTTCGCGCATTCCGGATACTTCGTGAGCAGGACGTGACCGTTGTAATGAAAATCGCCGATGATCGGCGCGCGGCAGGCCACGTCGAGCATGCGCTTCTTGATCTCTGGCACGGCGGCAGCGGCTTCGGGGACGTTCACGGTCCAGCGCACGATTTCCGAGCCGGCTTCGGCTAGCTCCACCGTTTGTTTGAAGGTGGACTCGATGTCGGCAGTGTCCGTGTTGGTCATGGACTGCACGACAATGGGCGCGCCGTCGCCCACGCACACGTGTCCCACCTTCACGCCATAGGTCTTGCGGCGCGGATGGCGCGTGGCCGCCGCGTCAAATCCTTCAATTTGGGTAAGCATTCTTATCAATTCTAGCCCGAATCCGCCCTGGTGCGAAATCGGCCATTCCTTGCCGAAACGGGCCCTGGCAAGAGTCCAATATAGGGTTTTCACGAGTTCGCGAGGCGGTTATTCGAAAGATTCAGAAACTTGTGGGCTTTCGGGCCTGAGTGTCTTTGGAAGGTTCCTCAAAAGCGGTGATGGTATGAGCAAGTTCTTCCAATCCGTTTCGCAAGCCTTTCCATTGCTCCGCACCCACCGTCGTTACAAACCGCTGCTGGACTTTGCGCCAGGCCGGCAAACTCCGGGCCAGCGCACGTTCTCCTTTACCGGTAATCTTCAGGAAACGCTGCCTCATCTCCGCCCGATTCGAAATGGTGATGAGCCCTTCTTTCTGCAACAGCCGCAGGCTGCGTGTGAGCGTCGTGGGGTCAATGATGAGCACCTCGGCAAGCGCTCCGATAGAAACGGGCTGGCTCTTCATGATGCCGACGAGGATGCTGAATTGCGTCGAGCGCATGCCGCTTTCCTTCAGGGCCATGTCAAACATCCGCGTCACCGCTCGCGCGGTCCTGCGGAGATTGAAGGTGGCGCAATAGCCCGTTCCGGTTAGGTCCACATTGCCGTTGTGTGACATCTTTTCTCGAAATTGCAGCTTGACATGTATATGCATGTTAAAATACATTGGTCTTAGCGCGCTGTCAAGCACGCTCGAACGGATTGCCTGGTGCGGCGTCCTACTGCGAGTGGCCTCAAAAGCAGGTTTGGTCGCTCTTTCTTGCGACCCAGGGTGGGTTTATGAATACGCAGTGGATTCACGCGCCCGCCCCAGAGCCGCAGCATCATCCGGCTACTGCGGCGCAGGCCCCTATCCCCACACCCTACCTCCGCTTCGGCGCCTTTTGTCTCGATTTGCAAAGGGAGAGACTTTTTAAGGACGGCGCGCGCGTCAAGCTCCCGGGCAAAGTGTACCAGGCGCTGGTTGTGTTGATCGCACAGCCTGGCCAAATCGTCACGCGCGAAGCGTTGCGAATGCGTTTGTGGTCCGCCGGCACCTACGTCAACTACGACGCGAACGTCAACACTACGGTCAACAAGCTGCGGCAAATCCTCGGTGATTCCGCGGAGCAACCGAACTTCGTGGACACCATTCCTCGTCGAGGCTACAGCTTCATTGCGAAGGTCGCATACTTGGACCAATCCCCGCTACCGACTGCGGTGTGTGACAAAAAAAGCGAGGCCATTCCCGCCGAGGAAAACTCCGCAAAAGGCGGAGTGTCCTTCCTGCGGAAGCCCATCGGTTCCACCTGGTTCATGGCGCTGCTGATCGCCGGCATGCTGCTTGGAGCGGGCCTGGTGTTGTACACGCACCGCTGATTCGTGGCATTTCAAAGTGCGCCGCGCAGGCCTAGAGCGTCGGCGTGTTCGCGCATGGCAGCGATACAGAACTTAATGTGTTCTTCGAGAGGGATGCCGAGCTCTTCTGCACCTTTGCGAACGTCTTCGCGAGAGACACCCTTTGCGAAGAGTTTGTCCTTCATGCGGCGCTTTACGGAATCGACTTCGAGATCGAGGATACTCTTCGACGGGCGGACGTACGCGCAGGCGGTGAGGAAGCCCGCCAGCTCATCGCACGCGAAGAGCGTGTGCTCGAGGGCGGATTGGCGGGGCACGTCGCAATAATCGGCATGGGAGAGAATGGCGCGAACAATTTCTTCCGAGTAGTCCTGTTGGCGCAGGATCTTTGCGCCTTCCGAAGGATGGCCCTGGTCGGGGGAGTGCTCTTGATTGGGCCAGCGCTCATAGTCGAAGTCGTGGAGCAAGGCGGCGAGGCCCCAGGTCTCTTCGTCGGCGCAGGACTTGCGGGCATAGGCGCGCACGCAGGCTTCGACGGCCAGCATGTGTTTGCGAAGCGATTCAGATTGCGTGTATTCGCAGAGCAGTTTCCAGGCGTCTTCGCGCGTCGGCATGCCGTTCCCCCCAGAGAACAAATAGTGTAACGCAGAAGAATGGGTAGACAGGAAGTAGAGGAGATATTAAGGAAGCAAAGGAGCGAAAGGAGCAAGGAAAACCGTGTCACGAGAAAATGGTGCCAGGCAATGCCTAGAGGCGGAAGAGGGAAGAAGCAGGGTCTAGAAGAACCGCCATCGCAATGGGACCGCACGGAAAAGTATCCACAAGCTGTACGGGAGTGACTGGTGGGGGCGTACCAGAGTTCGTGGAAGACAGAGGGAGAGGAAGGAGAAGCTGGACGAAAGGACAGCGAAAAGAGGGCGTAAAGGGGGAAAAGGAACGGAGCAAAATGAAAAAAAGTACAAAAATACTCTTGACAGAAAAAGGCGCTCGCACGATACTCCCATCGCGCCAGTAAGCTGTCTTCCCCCCGTGAGAACGTTCCGACGTTCCTCTCCTATCCGCACGCCGGAAAAAAGCGTCAGCAAGGAGCACCGGTGTCGGCACAAGTGAATAAAGACGAAATGAACACGCTCGAAATGGACCGGGAAGTGATCCGCTGCAAGACGTGTGGACTGGTACAGTACAGGACGCGCACGGGAAATTGCCGGCGATGCGTGCGCGCATTACCTCAGCGCCTGGAATTCTTGATTCCCCCGCCCCCGCCGGCGGAGGAAGTGGCGGCTGAGCCAGCCTCGGAGAAGTTCGTCAACCAACAAACCGTGGAGAACATCGGGCAGCGGATTCGCCAGTTACGCGAATCGCGCTCGATGACCCAAAGCCAACTGCAATCGCGCTCGAAAGTCTCGCGATCGTATCTCTCGAGAATCGAAAGCGGGCAAATGACGCCCAGTCTCGGCACGCTGGAGAAAATCTCGGAAGCGCTGAATGTGGGGCTGAACCGGTTCTTCATCCCGGAATCGGACGGCGAAGCGCTGCTGGAGGATCCGTTCATCCAGGGATTGCGACCGTTCCTGCGGCAACTGGATTGGGAACAGTGGCAGTCGATCCTGAAGAGGCTGCAGGCGATCAGCGACCACGTTCACACGGCACCGGTGAATCTCCGCCCTATCGGTAATCCGGCGCGGCTTCCGCAATCCGCGCCGGCGAATGGCAACGTGACCGGACACATCGGAACCGGCCATTCGAATGGCGCTGTGCACGCGCATGTTCATGGGCATGCGCAGGGCTACGCGCTGCAGAGGCCGGGAGCGCCCTTTGGAACGCAGAGCAAGCCCGCGTTTCTGAGGCCGGTGGCGCGATAGCTTCCATTTCGAGCTGAAAGCAATTTGACGCGGCGTAACCTTTCGATTGCGCCGCGTTTTTCTTTGCAGGAAGGGTTTGTCTTTCGAAATACGAGACGACTACTCGCGGATGACGGAGACCTTGGCTTCCGGAACTTCCAGGCGAATCAGGCGGTGGCTGGTGTCCAGCAAGAGCAGAATTTCCAGGTCGGCAGAGGTGACCTTGAGGCCTTCGTAGGATTTGCCATCGGCAGTGGTCGAGCCGGTTGAGACCACTTTCACCGTGCCGGGGGTCAGGTCCTGCGGGATCAGCACCGGGAAAGTTTGTTCTCCGCCCTTGGACCAGTCGTAAATGCGCGCGAGGACGGCGTATTGGTAGTACAGGTTGTTGTCGAGCACGGCGATCAGTGGAGTGTTGAAAGAGAGATCCTGCTGGAAGGGGCGCGCCCCTTGCATCTCGAGAGTGATGCGGGCGACGCCGTTGGCGAAGACGATGTGCGCCCCATTGGCTTTATCGGACTTGGCGGTCCACGCGTAACTGATTGGGGCTCCGTCGGATTGCAGCGTAAGCGAGCCGGTAACTTTGCTGGCAGCGCCCTCGGGAGGTTTAATGTCGGTTGTACCCTTGGCCAGCCAGCCGCCTTCGGCGGGCGCAATCTCAAACTCTTCACGGCCAACGGTCTGACCGGCGAGTTTAATGGTGAACTTGCCCTTGTCTTGGACGAGGACGCCGCTGGCCGGTGCGGTTTTTTTCTGAGCGGCGAAAGACAAGGCGGCGCAGGCAGCAAGTCCTAAGGTCAGTCCTATGCAGGCGGTTCTGAAATTCACGGTGTTTCTTACCCCCGTGGACATTGTCTCTCAGGGGAGAGGTTTCTCAACGACGAGATGCGCCTGGTTTCCACCAGAAGCAACAACGCCGAGACGCAGAATCTGGGCGACAATCTCGGCCGGTTCTCCGGAGCTGTCAACACGATAGCCAGCAAGCTGGTAGGAGGGCAGGCGCTGAGCGTAGAGGGCGCGGAAGCTGGCCTCGTCACGGAACAGCGGACGCCCAGTCATGGTCATGCAGCGGGAAAGCAGAACTTCGATGGGGGAATCCAGCCAAAGGACCGGAACGCCAGCAGAGCGGAGAAACTCGGGGCAGCCGGGCTGCGCGTAAGTTCCGCCACCGAGCGCAAGAATGGTTCCTTGTTTGAGTTCGGAAGCGCGGCCGAGCGCGGCGCGGAGCTGGTCGGCTTCGAGCTGGCGGAAATAGGTCTCCCCCAAGCGTTCGAAAATCTGCGGGATGGGGAGGCCGGCAGATTCCTCGATGCGGTCGTCGAGATCGACAAAACGCCAGGCAAGCTGGCGCGCCAGGAGCGTGCCAACGGTGGTCTTACCGGAACCCATGAAGCCGGCGAGGCAAAGAATCGACACACGCGGTGAAAGTCCGCGCGAAGAAGGTGTAGTTGTCACGCGAAAGAAGCGCGAAGGGCTAGTCGCGCCTCAAGATTCGGATTGTACCACTGTAGGTGGAGAGTTCGACCTTGGCCAGGCCTGCGCCGAAAGTGCCCCAGAGCCCGCGGAATTTCGACTTGAAACGTCCGACGGTGCCGTGGGAATCGGGCTTAAGAAAAGCCGCGGCTTGATTGTCAACCGTGCCCGTGGCGGTCTGCGCTTTGAGATCAAAGGAATCATTGCCCGAGAAGCGCACTTCCACAAGGCCCTTGCCGCTCTTCATGGAGTAAAGCCCGGTGCGGATGAAATCCCCGTCGAACAGGATATTTCCGAAACTGGTGGTTGCTTCTACCTTGTTGAGAGCAGGTTGAAGAATCTGGGCCCCACCGCTGACGGACTTGAAATCCAATTTGCCGGCGCATTGCGTGCAGACGAGGGAACCGCCGGTGGTCTTGACGATGATGTAGCCGGAAACTTCCTTCAGGTGAACATCACCGGCTACGCTCTCGAGGGTCATGTCGCCCATGACCTGCTCCACATAAATCAGCCCGTTTTCGGTCTTGAGCTGAAGTTCCGTTTCTTCCGGCACGGTTAATTGCAAGCTGGTTTCGAGATCGAGGGGCTGCGCGGAGGCATCCACGATAGTGGCCGTGACGTCAATGCGGTCGCCCGCCTGCTCCATGTCAAAATTAATTTTGTTTGAGTTCTGACTGGCGATTACCGTCACTTCCTGGCTCTTGGAGGATTTCACCTCGATGCGGCCGTTCGCCACATTTTGAATCACCACGACCGGGCGCCCGGTCACCGCGAAATGCTTTTCGATGCGCTGGCTGGCAGCCATGGCGGTTGTGCCTGAGCCAAGCACAACTGTGGCGCCAAGAAGCAGGGTGACGCTCCGTCCCATCGACCTGGTACTCATGTTAGTTAACGCTCCTTCCGCGATCCATCATCGCGGCAAGTAATTCCGCTTTTTGCTGATAGGCGCTGTAGAGATACTCGCGCGCCAGTTCGTCCTGCGGCGTATCTTTCAGATGGCGCTCGCAGTCGGCAATAAAATCGTCAATTTCCTTCAGGTTCTGCTGGAGGGCAGCATCCACGGGGGAAGAAGTGCTCGCAAGGCGCATGTTCCTGACATCTGCTTCTTGCTGATTCAATTGCTCGAGCATTGCCTGGATACCCGGTGGCGGCGGAGGGGAACCCTGGCGATCATCCACCGGCTGGCGCACCTGCAGAATCGCAGCCGCCGCAATTAACGCGCCTACAGTCAGGGTGGCTAAAGCGCGGCCGCGGAATAGTTGGACGAAATCACCCAACCAGGAAGCAGGCGATCCTGCCGAAGCAGCCGCAGGTTCCTTGATGATGCCTTCCAGTTCGAGCTGAGTCCGGAGAGCAACCCAAACACGGGAAGGCGGCTCTACTTCGGCGGGCAATTCGTGGGCGGCTGAAACGATTGTTTCAAGATCGGCGATGTAACCCTGGCAGTGCCAGCAAGTGACCACGTGCGCCCGCGCTGCTTCCGGCAACGGCTCCAAGCCTTCCTGCTCAAGAACCTCTTCCACGTCCCTACACTGCATGGTGCTTCACTCCAAACAGACCGCAACCGGGTGCCCGGCTCGTTCTGCTTCCTTCGTCTTCGTTAGGCCCCAACTCTTGGCGTCACGGAATCGCACACCCTAAAGTACGCCCATTGTAGCTCAATCATCGTGCGCCGTCTGCGTTCTTGCGGCGTGGCGTTCCTGCCGCGCCTGAGCGCGCAATTCTTCCTGCAACAAGTCCCTCAAGCGAGTCCTCGCTTTGTGCAGTTGCGATTTGGAATTTCCCACCGAACAACCCATGATTTCTGCGATCTCATTGTGCTCGTAACCTTGAACGTCGTGCAACACAAACACCGTCCGATAGCCCGGCGGCAACTTTTCCACCGAGCGTTCCAAATTGACGCGATCCACCGCACCGCTCAAGCGCAAATCCGGTGCGCCAATGTCTTTTCTTGGGCCACCTGTTTCTTCGTCGGGCTCCGTCGTTTCTTCGAGTGAGGCCACTGGAAGCGACTTCTTCCTAAGCCGCATCAACACGACATTGACGGTCATGCGATGCAGCCAGGTTGAGAATGCCGACTCGCCCCGAAATGTCCCGATCTTGCGGAAAAGCTGCAGAAATGCTTCCTGCATCAAATCTTCCGCGTCGGCCGGGTTATTCACCATCCGCAGACATAAGGCGTAAACCCTGCGGCTGTGCAATTGATACAGCAATTCAAATGCAGGGGCATCGCCCGCCTGGGCCAGCCGGATAGCTTCCGCTTCAGTCACCGGTTTGGTGGCCTGCCGGGAAGTCGGCGCATTCGGAGCGCTTGGTCGGTTTCGGGCCAACGGTCCAATTGCGGCGCATCCACCCCGTCGGATGCACCGAATACCTCCTGGAGTTGTCCTGACGTTCGCCCGCCGGAGTGAAAGAGACACCCCCAATAAAGCCCTTACTTCCACTAGCTGGTGTTCGAGACTCCTGCGGGCAAGCAGGTAGGGTTATTGTCCCGCGAATGCGCCCATTCGTCCATGGCGCGGTGCCGCGAAATCGCTTTCGGGCAACAGAGATTGGTCGTGCACGGCTTTCTCAAAATCGCCAAGCTGTCCCGCCGGGAGCACGACGAGGAAGGACTTAAACAGCACGATGGTTTCCCGCAGGCAGGTATTGAGGTCATAGTGGCCCGCATCCACATCGTGCCACACGCGCTCGGGGTCAGGGCATACCCCCTCGACGAGATCGCCCGCCAGACGGCGGAAGTCCCGATCCAAGTCTTCGACCATTTCTTCAAGGGTACTGACTTTATGAAGGAATTGAAGGCGATGGGAGAAAAGCACCTTGTCCAGTAGTCCGCTTATGCGCGCTGAACGCTGGCCCCTTGGCCCATGATAATTCTGCGGATCCAGCGGGGCGGCGTTCGGTACAGTCCCGTAATGCTTGGCATGCTCATGCAGCGCCCGGAGCGTGCCGGTGAGCGGACGGGTAAGCCGTTCGCACAGTTCGGCGCTCATGCTCATGGCACTTAAGGCTTTACCTAGGAGTCCCGCGAGTTTGAGCTCAATCGCTTCGTTGAGCGAAACGCTGAACATGTTATACAGCAATTCCAGGTGACGTTCGTGGTCATAGAATATGTGGGCCTTCTCTTCGGGCAAGCAAGCGCGCCAATCTTGTTGGACACCCCTGCCGCGAGACAAAGGGGGGGGGCGGCTGTGGGCTTTCAAGAGGGGCCTCCCTGGGCACAACGGCCGAAGTATATCAAAGGAGTTTCCATTACCACTACTTCTTTCTGCTGAGTCACCCGGCGATCGTGATGTTTATGCACAGCGTGTCACAGCCTCTCCCCATACTGTAAAGATTCGAGGCCGCTGTGTGCAAGTCTTTGTTGTATCGGGCAGTGCCTTCCATCTCATTCACTGGATTGACATTGCCCGTTTCTTGCTCCAAGGACGTTAGCGCCGCTATACTCGGTCTCCGTCTTCATGGAAAGGATTGTGCTTCTTGGAATTCGAGCCACGCGACCAGTTTGAACAGCGCCAGAAGAAGGTCGCTCAGATTCAGGCGCTAGGCCACGATCCGTATCCACGCGAATTTCGCTGGACGGATACGCCCGCCGCCCTCGTGGACAAATTCAGCGGCGCCACCGGGCCAGAGCTGGAAGCAAGCAAACGTGAAGTGCGCGTCGCCGGCCGCATCGTTTCCATCCGACTGATGGGCAAGGCGGGCTTTGCCCATTTGCAAGGGGCAGGGAAGCGCATCCAGATCTACGTAAAGAAAGACGCGGTAGGAGACAAGGGATTCCAACTGTTCCATCTGCTTGACCTGGGCGACTCGATTGGGGTACGAGGCCACCTGTTTCGCACCAAGACCAATGAATTGAGCATCTGGGTGGACGAGATTTTCTTCCTGGCGAAGGCGCTGCTCCCCTTGCCAGAGAAGTGGCACGGACTTACGGATGTGGAGCTGCGCTACCGGCAGCGCTATCTCGACCTCATTGCCAACGAGAAATCCCGCCACGTCTTTGTGACACGCGCGCGGATCATCCAGGAGCTGCGCCAGTTTTTCGATGCACGGGGCTATATCGAAGTCGAAACGCCGATGATGCACCCCATTCCCGGCGGGGCCGCGGCGCGCCCTTTCGTCACGCACCACAACACTTTGGACATCAGCTTGTATCTACGCATTGCGCCGGAGCTGTACCTAAAGAGATTGACCGTTGGCGGGTTCGACCGCGTTTATGAAATCAACCGGAATTTCCGCAACGAAGGCATCTCCACGCAGCACAATCCGGAATTCACGATGCTGGAGTTTTACGAGGCGTACAGCAATTATCGCGACCTAATGGACATGAATGAGAAGCTGTTCGCGCTGCTGGCGAAAAACATCACCGGCTCGACAACCGTGAAGTACGGCGATGCCGAGTTGGATTTTTCAAATATGCAGCGGCTCTCCATGCGCGAAGCAATCGTGAAGTATTGGCCGCGGGACGCAGGCGAGGCTCCCACGCTTGAAACACTCGTTTCTTCGGGAGGCGCGCGGCAGGCGACCGGCAGATATAACGCCTGGGCAAAGAAGAGCGGGGCCCCTTATGCTGCATCAAAAGGGGAATTGGCCGACGGCGAATGGACGGGCTTGCTCTTCGAAACCATCGCAGAAGACAAGCTGGTTCAGCCAACAATCTTGTACGACTTCCCCACGGAAATTTCGCCGCTGTCCAAGCAGAAGCCCGAAGATCCGTCGCTGACCGAGAGATTTGAGATTTACGTGGCGGGAATGGAAGTGGCCAACGGCTTTTCGGAATTGAATGACCCGGCCGAGCAGGAGCGGCGGTTCCTCGCGCAGATCGCGCAAGGCGGCGAAGAAATGCCCAAGCAGCTTGACCTTGATTATATCCGCGCCCTCTGCCACGGCATGCCGCCAACCGCGGGAGAAGGGATGGGGATCGACCGTTTGACCATGCTGCTGACGGATTCACCTTCGATTCGAGATGTCATCCTGTTTCCGTTGTTGCGGCCCGAGGCCGGCGGCGAATCAACTAGCACTTCCGAAGCGCACGGCGCTTAACGTATTCTTCCAACAACAATGCGATTCGAATGGTTTGTGGCCCAGCGCTACCTGCGGTCGCCTTACCGCCCGGCCGTCCTTCGGCTGGTTACGTTGTTTTCAGTGATTGGCGTGGCTGCGGGCGTGGCGACGCTGGTGATTGCGCTTTCCATGAACACGGGATTCCGCGAGACGCTCCAGGATCGCTTGCTCGGCGTTACGGCGCACATTTCGCTTGTTCGTCCCGGCCCTGGGGGAATCAAGAACTACGAAGAGGTGGCAGCGAAACTGGCTGGTACGCCCGGAGTGCGCTCGGTTACGCCGGCTGTATATCAGACGGTATTGCTCTCTTTCGCGGGCCAGGCGCGCGGCGTGGTCACCAAGGGCGTCGATCCGGAGCGCGAGCGTAAGAGTGACGAGGCGCTGCAACGTGTCGTCGCGGGCAAGCTGGACTTTTCTCCGGACGCGGATGGCATCGACGGGCTGCTTGTCGGCAAACAGCTTGCCGATGAATGGAAAATCTCACCGGGCGACTACGTCACGATTACAAGCCCTCAGGGAAGGCTGACTCCCTTCGGATTGATTCCCCGCACGCGCCGGTTCCGGGTCACAGGCATCTTTGATTCCGGCTTCTACGATTACGATGAGAACTGGTGTTTCATGACTCTTCCTGCCGCACAGGGCCTGGAGGGTGCGGGCGATTTGGTCAACGTGCTGGAATTCCGTTTAAACCAGCCGGAGCGGGCCGCCGAAATTGCTGAAGAAATTCAGCACGCCGCGGGGCAGGGGTTCTCGGCTACTACCTGGATGGAAGAGAACCGCGCGCTATTTCGCGCCTTGCGTTTGGAAAAACTGGTCACCGCGATTTTTATTGGACTGATCACCTTCGTGGCGGGGCTCAATATCCTGGTGGTTCTCTCCATGACCGTCACGGATAAGGCGCGCGATATTGCCGTGCTTCGTTCGCTGGGTGCGCGGCGCGAGCAGATTCGAAAGATTTTTCTTTGCCAGGGAATCACGATCGGGGCGGTGGGCACGCTCTCCGGGCTCATCCTCGGTTACGCATTCTCCTTTGTCTCCGGCACGTATCATTTGATTCCTCTCGATCCGCAAGTTTATGCGGTCCCTTCTGTGCCCTTTCATCCGAGCCTGTTTGATGGTTTGTGGATTACAGTGGTGGCGATGGGGATTTCCATCGGGGCCACGGTTTTGCCTGCGCGCGCGGCGGTCCGGCTCCTTCCCGTGGAAATCCTACGGTTTGAATGAGGACCAAAAAGGGCAAAGAAAGAACCTTATTCTGAGGCAGGTTTGGCGCACCATTTGCTCCTATTCTGCCGAAGAGGCAGGTGGGCAGACCTTGGGGTTTTTCCCTCACCCTGAGCAGATGCAAAAGCCCGCCGCAAGCTGTTGAAAACAGAAAGATTAGAAGTGGTTCAATTTGCGAGGAAAGTGCCGTTTTTTCCGCAGGCAAGTGACGGGTCGAAAAAGGGAAGTGTTTGGGTCATTGTGACTCCCTTTTTACGCGCGGTGGTGACGGGACTTCGATTGGGCAAACCGCATCTAATCATCAGGGAGTAGGGCCCGGCGAGAAGGAAAAACGCAGTGACGCGATGAATTCCGACCCACAACCCGCAAGCAACACGCCGATGAGTGGATCGTCGGCCGCCCGGGTGGTCCTGGAGTCGCGCGGCCTCAAGAAAACGTACGGAAGCGGCGCAAAAAACATTCCGGTTTTGCTCGATGCCAACTTGACTTTGCGGCAAGGCGAGATGGTGGCGGTCGTGGCGCCCTCTGGAGCGGGAAAAAGCACTCTGCTGCACTTGCTGGCCGCGCTAGACACGCCAACGAGCGGTACAGTATACTTCGATTCGAAAGCCATTGAAACAAATGATGACGCGGCGCTCGGGGAATTTCGAAATCGCGCGGTGGGATTTTTGTGGCAGCGTCATCAGTTGTTGCCGGATTTTACGGCTGCGGAAAACGTAGCCATGCCGCTGTTGCTGCGCGGCGAGAAATTCACTTCGGCGCTCGAGATAGCGCGGAAGTGGCTCGCGGAGGTCGGACTGGAAAACCGGGCCGATCACCGCGCGGGGGAACTCTCGGGAGGGGAACAGCAGCGCGTCGCGATTGCCCGGGCGCTCGTCACCGGGCCGTCAGTGTTGCTGGCGGATGAACCTACGGGAGATTTGGACGAGCAGAATGCTTGGGCCATGTTCGAGTTGCTGGAACGGCTGCATCGCGTGCACAAATTGACGTCGCTGATCGCGACGCACAATTTGGCGCTGGCCGCGCGTTGCGATCGCATTCTGGGGCTGGAACACGGCGTTCTGCTTACCCGCGGGGCTGCGGCCATCGCGGGCGGGGTCCCAGGGGGAGAAGCGAGCTAACGTGTTCGAACGGTATACAGAGAAAGCGCGTCGCGTCATATTTTTTGCAAGGTACG
>QHYM01000152.1 GCA_003223295.1 Acidobacteriota bacterium
ATACCAGCTAGGGCACAAAAAAGTAGGATTCGGGCCGCCTGAAGGGTGGGACGAAGAATGTCTAACACCAGGGACGCTGGCAAGTCTATATTCTAGTAGGACATAAGGCTGAACTTCAGCTTCGTTTCATCTTGCGGAGGATTTATGACAATTCTGCACACGTTTTGGGGAATGAGGCGAGTTGGCAGCGCCGCGACCGCTGTGGCGCTGGCAGTGGCATTCGCGTGCACGGGGGGACAGGCTGGTGGACAAAAACGGCCGAAGGCAGAGACGAATTCAGGTCGAGGCGCGGAGCCGCAGACCGTTGGGCAACAGGAGCGCATCCGGAAGATCGAAGCGACGGCCGTCGACATCCCGATGGGGGAAAAGGAGCCGGTACGTCTGAGCCTGACGCAACTGATGGAGCTATACAAGGTACCAGGACTAAGCATCGCGGTGATCGATGACTTCAAGGTTGTCTGGGCCAAAGGATACGGAACGATTGGGGCGGGATCGACCGCACCGGTGACCCCAAAGACGCTCTTTCAAGCAGGGTCCATCAGCAAGCCCGTGGCAGCGACCGGAGCCCTGTATCTGGTGGAGCACGGGAAGCTGGCGTTGGATGAAGACGTGAACGTGAAGCTGAAGACGTGGAAGGTGCCGGAGAACGAGTTCACGAAGGAACAAAAGGTGACGCTGCGGCGGCTGATGTCGCACACGGGCGGGCTGACGGTGCATGGATTCCCGGGGTACGACGTGGATGCGCCAATGCCGACGCTGGTCCAGATTTTCAATGGGGAGAAGCCGGCAAACACCGCGCCGATTCGCGTAGACATTTTGCCGGGCACGCAAGAACGGTATTCGGGTGGCGGAATAACGATTGAACAGCAGTTGATGATGGACGTGACCGGAAAGCCGTTTCCAGAGCTGCTGCGTGAAACGGTGCTGGACAAGATTGGAATGGCGGACAGCAGCTACGAGCAACCGCTGCCGCCAGGGCGCGCGGCGATGACGGCCATCGGAACGTACGGCGACGGAAAACCGGTGCATCGAAAGTGGCACATTTAC
The DNA here is from genome assembly GCA_003223295.1 of Acidobacteriota bacterium. Lineage (GTDB taxonomy): Bacteria > Acidobacteriota > Terriglobia > Acidiferrales > UBA7541 > Acidiferrum. Next base: position 1,048 of record QHYM01000152.1, read on the forward strand.
CCGGAAATGGCCGCGGCGGGATTGTGGACGACGCCAACGGACCTGGCGAAGTTCGCGATTGAGACTGCAAATTCGCGACACGGAGAAGCGAACCACGTGCTTTCGCAAAAGATGACCGAAGAGATGCTAGCGCCGGTGATGGATGGAGCGGGCCTGGGATTTTTTGTGGAGAAAGAAAACCCCGGGCAATTTGGGCATAACGGAGCGGACGAGGGATTTCAGGCGCTCCTGACGATGAACTCGGAGAGCGGCAAGGGCGTGGCGATCATGGCAGATTCCGACAACGGAATCACGGTGGCCAACTATGTGCTGCGCCGCGTGGCACAGGAATACGCGTGGAACTACAAGTTCGGCCCCGAAATGCCGCCGCTGGTGATTCTGGCAAAAGTGAGGGGAACGCAGACGGCGATCGACCGGTACGCGGAATTGAAGAAGTCTGGGGAGCTGCAAGGCGAACATGCCGAGGGAGCGATGAATCAGTTGGGCTATTCGCTGCTGTATTCGGGGCACGAACAGGAAGCGATCAACGTGTTTCAGAAAAATGTACAGGAGTTTCCGCAATCGTCAAACGTGTACGACAGCCTGGGCGAGGCATACATGAAGGTTGGAGAAAAGGATTTGGCGATTGCGAATTACGAGAAATCACTGCAACTGGATCCCAAGAATCAGAACGCCGTGGAACAGTTGAAGAAACTGCGGCAGCCAAAATAAACGGCGCATCCACGCGATGCAGAGTATAAGGGCGAGCCTTTCGAGATCGCGAAGAAGCCCTGAATGCATAGAGAGCATCTTTCAAGGCCCATTTGGCTCTATCGTGAGGTTTCCAGGAAGCGCGCAACGTGAAGTTGCACGCAGGGGAAGCGAGTGTGTTAGTGTGATTGCCCCCAGCTTCCATGAGGAAAAATGGCCACGCCGAAAGTTCTTGCGACACACCGATTGTTTGACGCCGCGAGGAAAACCCTGCAGGACAATTGCGATGTGGAGTATTGGGAGAAGTCCGAGCGGCCGCCGCGCGAAGAAGTGCTGCGGCGCGTGAAGGATAAAGAAGGCTTGATCTGCCTGCTGACGGAGAAAGTTGACGACGAATTGTTACAGGCTGCCCCAAAACTGCGGATTGCGGCGAACGTGGCGGTGGGATACGACAATATTGACGTGCCAGCGTGCACGAAGCGCGGAGTAGTAGCGACCAACACTCCGGGCGTGCTGGACGAAACGACCGCGGATTTTGCATGGACGCTGATGATGGCGGTGGCGCGGCGGCTGGGCGAAGGCGACGTGCTGGCGCGCTCGGGAAACTGGAAAGGATGGGATTTGGACCAGCTTGTAGGGACGGACGTGTGGGGAAAAACGCTGGGGATTGTGGGCTTCGGACGCATTGGAAGAGCGATGGCTCGACGGGCCGGCGGCTTTCAGATGAGGGTCATCTACACGGACGCGGTGCGCGCGCCGGCGGACGCGGAGAAAGAGCTGCGGGCGGAGTATCGGGACATGAATGAGCTGCTGGCGGAGGCGGACTTCATCAGCGTGCACACGCCGCTGCTGCCGGAGACACACGGGCTTTTCAATGCGGCGAAATTCCAGCGCATGAAGCGGACGGCGTTTCTCATCAACACCTCGCGCGGGCCGGTGGTGGACGAGGCGGCGCTGGTCGCGGCGCTGGAGGACGGGAAAATCGCGGGCGCTGCGCTGGATGTATACGAAAAGGAACCTGTCATCCATCCCGGGCTGCGGCGTTCAAACGTGGTGCTGGCACCGCACATCGCATCGGCTTCCCTGGAGACACGGACGAAAATGGCGTGCATGGCGGCGGAAAACGTGATCGCGCTTTTGCAAGGACGGCGGCCGGCGAACGTTTTGAATCCCGAGGCTCTGAAAGGATAGACGAAAGCTTGGGGCCAACCTTCCCATGGCGGACCTGAAACAACTCGCCCGCCAAATTTTCCACGAGACCCTGGCAGCGATTGATATCCCTGCAACGATGCAGCGGAAGCTGCGCCGAAAGGGTACGCGGATCGTGTGCGGCGAGAAAACGCTTGACCTGAAGGATTTCGAGAAAATACGCGTGGTGGCGATGGGGAAAGCGGCTCACGCGATGGTGGAAGGGCTCGTCAAGGTGCTGGCGCCGTTTGTAGGTTTCGAAGGGGTGGTGTCCGCGCCGTCGCTTCCCCGAAAAACAGTGCCAGGCCTGAAATATTTTGCGGCGGGGCATCCGGTACCGAACGGAGAGAGTTGGAAGGCCGCGGAAGCCATTCTGGCGCTACTGAAAAGATGCGATGAGAAGACGCTGGCGTTTTTTCTGCTGTCGGGGGGCGGATCAGCGCTCGTGGAACTGCCGCTGGATTCGAAACAAACCTTGGAGGACGTGCGGCAATTACATCAGGCGCTGGTGAGCTGCGGGGCGGGCATCGATGAAATCAATACCATGCGGAAGCATCTGTCCGCAGTGAAAGGCGGGCGGCTTGCGGCTGCGGCTCCGCAGGCAACGAAAATCACGCTGGCGGTCAGCGACGTGCCCGCAGGAAAGGAGTCCGCGCTAGCGTCCGGGCCCACGCTGCCTGATCCGACGACACTTGAAGAAGTGAAACGTGTGATCGGGAAATATTCGCTGCGCGAGAAACTTCCGCCCGCTGTGCAGCGGTGGCTCGATGAAGGCAAGATGCCGGAGACGCCAAAAGCCCACGACCACGCATTCCGGAAGGCGTTCTTTTCCTTAATTATCGGAATGGATGACTTGTTTCACCCGGCGCACCACGCGGCGGAGGCCCTGGGGTTTGTGACCTGCTGCGACAATTCGACAGATGATTGGCCGGTCGAGAAGGCGGCAACATCGCTGCTGGGCCAACTCGAAGAGTTGCAGACGATCCATCGAGGGCAGCGCGTGGCGTTGATTGCGGATGGTGAAGTGAGCTCGCCGGTGACAGGCGACGGAATCGGGGGAAGAAACTCGGCGCTTGTGCTGGCTTGCGCGGAGAAAATCGCGGGAAAGAGAGTAGCGGTGTTGAGCGCTGGAACTGACGGGGTTGACGGGAACAGCCCTGGCGCGGGCGCAGTGGCGGACGGAGAAACGCTACAACGAGCGCGCGAAGCGGGGCTCGACGCGGGAGATTTCTTTCGGCGGAGCGATGCCTTCACGTTTTTTTCAAAGCTGGAGGATGCCGTCGTGACCGGGGCCACCGGAAATAATCTGCGGGACTTGCGGATTCTCCTTGCGGATCGATAGGAAAAAGAATTAACACAGAGAGCGCAGATCCGTCCGAAGAATCTCAACCAACGAGAAATAGCAAACCGCGGACAGGTTGAGATCCTTCGCTTCGCTCAGGATGACATGCTCCTGAAATCTTGCCTGCGTATGACGGCTCGCCTTATGAGAAATGCGGGCTAATTGCTTCCCCTTCGCGGAATAAACCTATGTTTAGGGCTTGGGCTGCGGCAGGCGCGTTTCGAACGACTTGAGGCGGTCGTTCATTTCCTGAACCAAACGTTCCAGTTTGTCGAGCCGCTGCAGAACGGCAGAGTCGCCGCCCTTTTCTGAAGCAGAACCAGATCCTCCTGCCGATTCCTCGCCATCACCGCTTGCGGAGGCCGGCTTGGCGGCAGCGGGTTTTTTCAGCCGAGCGATCTGTCCTTTGATCATGGGGGCCATTTCAATGCTGAGGTCGTCGCTCTTGAGCAGCGCTTCGAGAGCGGGAACGGCAGTGGCGTCGCCGCGGCTGCCAAGGGCAAAAATCGCGGCGATACGAACGGGGAAATGTGGTTCTGTCAGATAGCCAGCAATTTGCTTCGTGATGTCCTGGTTGTCTTTCTGAAGGCTCGCCAGGCTCCGAATTGCGCCGGTACGCGATTCGATGGGCTTGCCGGGCACGGACCACTGCCGGAGAAGCGGCACAGCCTTGTCGTCGCCCAGCGGGCCCATCGCGCGAAGCGCAGCGTTGCGAAGGTAACTGTCCGGAGAATCGCTGGAGACCGCAGCTTCCAGCGTGGCGAGTGCACCTGGGGATTTCAGGCGGCCCAATGCCTGGAGTGCAGCGGCTCGTGCGCGATAAGAGCTATCTTCTTTGGCGATGGCGGTGAGCTTCGCGGCGATGGCAGTGTCATCCTTGAAATTGCCGAGGCCAGACACGATGTGGTACCGCACCCAGGGCTCGTTGGCTGAATTCAGAGCGTCTAGAAGTTGCTTAGACGCGGCAGCTCCGCCAATCTGGCCAAGAGCATCGGCGGCAGTGGCGCGGAGCCCCCAGAATTTGTCGTTGTGGAGCGCATTGCCAAGCGCGCTGACGACTTCTTCATCGTTCTTAATTTTCTCAAGAGCTGTAGCCGCGTCGGCGCGATCGGGAAATTCCGCGGCGTTTTTCAACTGATAGAGCCATTCCTTCTTTTCTTTGTGGAATTCGGCGGATTTGAGGATGTGACCGCCTTTGTCAAAAAGCACCATGAGGGGAGCGGAGTCCGAAGGGAAAGTAAAAATTTGCTCCGCCTTCGAAACCGTGAAGGGATAGAGCTTCGGGCCGGAAGCGGTGGTGATTTCCAGGTCGACGGGAACGCGGAAGATGCCAACGCGGCCTTCGACTTTTTGTGTTTGCTTGACCGTAAGAGCGACCTGATGTTTGTCGTTGTCGTACGAATAAATCAAGTCGAATTTCGGCGCGCCAGCCCCATAGAGCCACTGGCTGAAAAATTGATCGACGTTGGTGTGTGAGGACTGTTCAATGGCTTTGGCGAGGTCGGCGGTGACGACGTTTTTGCCGCGATTCACCTCAAGGTAGTGTTTGAGACCTCGGTAGAAAGCGTCTTCACCGAGTTGATGGCGAAGCATGTGCAGGACCCAGCCGCCCTTGGTGTAGGCGTTGCCATCGAATTCGCTGGAATCATCGAAGTCGTGGCGGACGATAGCCTTGCTGAAGAGATTGCCCTCCCCGAACCATTGGCGAGCGCCCTCCCAGCGTTCGAAGTCCGCCTGATCTTTGCCGTAATGCGCTTCCATCCAAACATTTTCCATAAAGGTGGCAAATCCCTCGTTGAGCCAGACGTCACCCCAATCCTTGCAAGTGACGAGATCACCAAACCACTGATGACCGAGTTCGTGGGAGATGAGGCCGTCTTCATCGGTGAAGAGTTCGGCGGCGATTTTGGCATGGTTGAGGGAATTGCTGGTATTGGTGGTGGCGCTGGAGTTTTCCATGCCACCAGCGACGAAATCATCGACCATCGCCTGAGCGTATTTTTCCCAGGGATAATCAACGCCCAACTTCTTGCTGAAGAGGTCAATCATGGCCGGAGTGCGGCCGTAGTTCACGGGAAGACGATCGCCGCGGCCCTTTGGGGCGTAATAAGTAACCGGCATGCCGTGCCAGGAGTCTTTCGTTTCGTCGAACTCGCCCGCGACCACCGTAATCAGGTAGGTGGAGCTGGGAACGGATTCGCGCCAAGTCCAAGTCTTCAGGTCCTTGCCGGCGTCGGCAACGCTGATGAGCTTGCCGTTAGAAACGGTGATCCAGGAGGCGGGAACGGTGAGAATCGTTTCCGTGGTGAGGCGATCGTTGGGATAGTCGTAGGTGGGAAGGTAGTAGCGCGTGTCTTCGGATTCGCCCTGCGTCCAAATTTGCTTGGGGCGGTCGGGATAGTCCTTGTCCGGAAGGATGAAGTACATGCCCTTGGTAGGTTTGCCCTCGTAACGAATGGCAACGTCGAACTTTTCCCCTGCTTTGGCGGCCGACGGGAGTGGAACGATGAGTTTATCGGTAGTGGTTTCGAATTTAGCCGAAGATTTGTTGACGGTGACATTCTGAATAGTGAGACCGACGGAATCGAATGCGATTTTGGCAGTGCCGTCGCGGAGAATGGAAAGGCTGTGGGTAACGTCCCCAAGGACCTTTTTCTGTTCGAGGTCGAAGCGCAGCGCGATACGGGAATGCTGCAAATCGTAGTCGCGCGCGCGCGCGTAAGGCTCATCGGCGCGAACCAACGACGCGGCGGTGAAAACAACCAGCAGCATGCCCAACGAAGATGCGATAACTCGACAGCGGCCGGCGTTTCTATATATTGAATTGGTCATGCGGTTTGGCTCCTGTGAATCTTGTGTCCTGCCCGTTCGAGCGCGCCGACGGCGGCCGAAAGAGTTTCTGAGGCAACGAGCAGGTAATCCGTATCGAAGGTGGAGATCGCGAACAAGCTGAGCTTCGCTTCCACGAGCAGTGAAGCAAGCGCGGACAGCACACCAATCTCAGTCATGGCAAAGGGTCCGTGAACTCTCAGAATGCTCCAACTCGGCTGCGATTGTGCGCCTGAAGGAACACGGGCGAGTTCACAGACAACGGAAAGTTCATCTTGCGTGCGCGTGATGGACGAAAAAACGCCTTGCATTGCCCATCCCGGAATGGGGGCCGTGGGCGCAAGCCGGGAGATGGCGAAGCGCTCCGGCAAGAGGGTAAGTTCGAAACGGCGGGACTTGGCGGCCATCGAATTTAGAGGAGGCTCCTGACGAGACCACCGTCCACCGCGATGGACGCGCCGGTGACGTAGCTAGCGCGCTCGGAAGCGAGAAAGGTGACCACGGCGGCAAATTCCTGCGGCGTGCCCAGGCGACCTGCGGGTATTTCACGTTCCCAGCTAGCAAAAACATCTTCTGGCTTGGCGCCGGTGCGCGCGGAGATCGTGGAAGCAAGGCCATCGAGGCGCGCGGTGCGCGTGTAGCCGGGGCAAACGTTGTTCACGGTGATGCCATCGGCCGCGTATTCATTGGCAAGCGTGCGTGCCAGGCCGGTGACAGCGGCGCGCACGGAATTGGAAAGCAACAGGCCGTCGACAGGCTGCTTGACCGCCGACGAGGTGATGGTAATCAGACGTCCCCACTTGTTTTTCTGCATTCGCGGCAAAGTTTCCCTGGCAAAAAAGACGGTGCTCATCAGAAGTTGGTCAACGGCGGAGCGCCAATCTTCCGGCTTGGTGTTCTTAAAGGTGTTGGACGGAGGACCACCCGAATTGGTAACACAAATATCGGTGCGCCCAAAACGGGCTTCCACTACGGCAACGAAGGCGGCAACTGCCGTGGAATCAGTGACATCGAGGGCTTGATGAAAGACTTCGCGGCCGGTGGACTTTGTGATTTGTGCGGCGGTCTCGGCGAGGGTTCCCGGCGTACGAGCGCAAATAGCCACGTGTGCGCCTTCGCGACTGAGTTCCTCGGCGACCGCCCGGCCAAGGCCTTTGCTGGCAGCCGCGACAACGGCGACCCGTCCATTGAGTCCCAGATCCATTCCGGCACCTCGTGCAAACTTGCAATCCTCTCGCAAAATGGCGGAAGGCGTCAACGTCCGGCCCGGGCGAAGAATTTTATTTGCGCGACGGGCAGCGCGGAACTAAGATGCAGACAATTCCCCCTTTGCTTGAGGGCTGACCCCTGTCTCGAGGGGTCACGGGAGGCATCGCATGCGACGCGTTAACATGACGTGGTTGACCGGGGCGGTGATTCTGCTGGGAGCTTGGAATGCCGCCATTGCCCAGCAGATTGGAAAGTATGTGCCCATCCAGGCGGGCTCCGACGTGGATCACGCAGTAACCGAAATCAACGCCGCAACTGACCCAGCGCAAAAGCTGGCGCTCATTGAAAAATTCGCCGAGGGACCCGGAAAAGAGGGTAGCAATCCGCTGCTGGCAAACGGCCTCTTTGTGGACTACTACCTCGGCCAGAAAAATTATGACAAGGCGTTCGAATACGGCGACAAGGTTTTTGCGCTGGATCCGGACAGTTTTCAAAACGCGATCAACATGGTGCGCGCTTCGGCCGAAAAAGGCGACGTGGACCGGCTGAGCTCGTATGGGGAAAAGGCCGGCGGAATCATTCAACGATACAAAGCGGCGGCTGCCCCGGAGGGTACTTCGGAAGCTGGCTGGCAGGAGCAGAAGACGCGCACGCTGGAAGCAAATAAGGACAGCTACACGTACGTTCAGCGGCTCGTGTTCAGCGGAGTGTACCAGGCAAAAGATCCAGGGAAGCGGGCGGCGCTGCTGGTGAAGTTTGCACAAGCTTTTCCGGACTCGGCCTACGCGAATCAGGCGCTGGGCGTGGCGGCAACCGCGTATCAGCAGGCGCAGAACACGTCGAAAATGTTGGAGGTGGCGAACGGATTGTTGGCAAAGGCCCCGAACGATATTGGCATGCTGCTCCTGCTGTCCGATTACTACGGAGAGAAAGGAGAGCAACTGGACAAAGCCGAGAGTTATGCGAAAAAGGCGATTGCCACGCTGGAGACGGCGGCGAAGCCGGAAGGCGTAACGGACGAGCAGTGGACGCAACAGAAAGCGCTGCAGAAAGGCCTGGCGCTGAGTTCACTCGGGCAAGTAAACATCGCGAAAAAGGACAACGCGCAGGCAGTGGAGAACCTGAGAACTGCAGCGCCGCTGGTAAAGGCCGACGACGGGAGTTATGCGCGGAACCAATATCGTCTGGGATTCGCACTGCTGAACTTGAAGAGGAACGCCGAAGCAAAGGAGGCTTTCACGCAGGCTGCTTCGGTAAATAGTCCGTACAAAGGATTGGCACAAGATAAGTTGAAAGGGCTTGCGGCCCCGGCGCGGCGGAAAGCTTCTTAGATTGGTTGCTGAATCGAGGGAAGCCCGACGCGCATCCAAGGATTGGGTGCGACGCGTGAGAAAGGAAGAAGGAGAATTCGATGGCTGAGATTGCAACATTTGGCGCAGGATGCTTCTGGGGAGTGGAAGCGGCGTTTCAGCGGGTGCCAGGCGTGATTGACACGGCGGTGGGCTACAGCGGCGGGCACACAGGGAATCCGACTTACCAGGATGTCTGCACGGATGAGACTGGTCACGCTGAAGTCGTGCAGGTAACGTTTGACCCGGCCAAAGTGAGTTTCGAACAGTTGCTGGACGTGCTCTGGCAAGCGCACGACCCTACGCAGGTAACCGCCAGGGCCCGGACTTCGGAACGCAATACCG
>QHYM01000419.1 GCA_003223295.1 Acidobacteriota bacterium
TCATCATGTAGAAGGGGAAGTGGCGTACCGTTGCGTGAATACGGCGTGCCCGGCGAAGCGGAAAGAGTCGATTTTGCATTTTGCGGGGCGGCACGCGATGGACATTGACGGGCTGGGAGAAAAAATTGTGGACCAGCTTGTGGACAAGGGCATGGTGAAAGACGTTGCGGATTTGTATTCGCTGAAGCTGGAGGACGTGGCCGAGCTGGAGCGTATGGCGGAAAAGTCCGCGCAGAATTTGCTGGAGGAGATTGAGGCGAGCAAGAAGAATTCGCTGGCCCGGTTGATTTATGCGCTGGGGATTCAGTTTGTGGGCGAGCGCACGGGGCAATTGCTGGCGGGACATTTTTCGTCGCTGGAGGAATTAGCGGCGGCGAAGGAAGAAGAGCTGGAGCAAGTGGCGGAAGTGGGGCCGAAGGTGGCGGCGAGCATTGTGGAGTTTTTCTCAGAGCCGGCGAACCGGCAGTTGATCAAGAAACTGGCGAAGGCGGGCGTGCGGCCCACGGCGGAGAAACGCGAGGTCAAGAGCGATAAGTTTGCTGGGAAGTCGTTTGTGTTTACCGGAGGGCTGGCGAACCGCACGCGAGAAGAAGCGGGAGCGATTGTGCAGCAGCACGGAGGAAAGGTGAGCAGCTCGGTGAGCAAGAAAACGGATTACGTGGTGGTAGGGACGGACCCGGGGTCGAAGTATGAGAAGGCGAAGGAATTGGGAGTGACGATTTTGAGTGAGGGGGAGTTTGAGAAGCTAGTGGGCTTAAAATAGCGGGACGAACAGACCTCTGTCTAAAAGCAATAGCTAACAAATCGGCGGTGAGGCATAATCCCGCGAATTGCGAGGTTATGCAGTGAAGCGTCTGGTTGAATTCATCCGGTCGGTTATTCCCACAGATCCATTTCAACTGTTTTTGCTTGGCGGATCAGTTCTTCTTTTTATCTGCATGCAGTTGCGTTGCATTCCTGCCCTGCCTGATTTGAAGCCCGGAATGAACATTCCGCACGAGATTTTTGATGATTCGCTCACCAAGGTTCGTCAGTCTTGGCAGATGTTTTCCTTTTTGGCGCGATTGCCAGTCTTTTTTGCAGGAGCTGCAGGTTTGTTCGTTTGTTTCTGGCCGGGGAGGCGTCCCGTACGACGGACTCTCATTTTCGTCTGCCTGCCGGCGATCGGCGGGCTCAGTGCTCTTTGTGTGCGATTTCTGCAGGTCGGCCAGGACCTGGCGTTCCCAGTCGTAAGCGTCTTCCAGAGGAGCCAACATAATGAAGCGAAGGCTATCCAGACCTTGTGGAGCATGGGTCCCGCATTGCACATGGCGTTTCTGGGAGCAGCGCTGGTGCTGGTTTTTGCGTCACGACTGGCAATGGGAATTGCATCTCTCCCGCTGTCGTTAGCAATGGTCGATGAGGCGGGCCTTCAGAAGCAGGATTCGTGGAAGCGTATTAAGGTCTGTGTCTGGCTGGCCATCGCCAGCGTTGGGATCTTTATGCTTATGGCATGGAGTTTGATGGAAGGAGTTTTTCGCCTGCTGCCGACTCTCCTAATCCAACGACTCTCCTCCGCCGGTGTTCCGCTGGCCACGGCGCTGGCAACTGCGATGCTTGCCGGGATTGCGGCTTGGGCGGTCGGGGAAAGCCGTTGGAGGGAGTTGCGGCAGTTCACTCGCCTTCCTGACGTTTCGTTTGGGATGCTTGGTGCCGTTATTCCAATCGCCATTAATTTGGTTTCGAACCTTTTGGTGTATTTGAGAGATCGCATTCACTGGGCAGCGTTTGACTTTGGGAAGTTTGGGCCGCCGCTCTTCAGTGCATACTTCAAATTCCCAGATCCGTACTACTTCTGGTACTTACCTGCCGCAGCTTTTGAGGAAATCATCTGGCGGGGCTACCTGCAGCCGCGCTTTGTAAGGCGGTTCGGAATCATTCGTGGAATCTTATTACTCAGTTTGATATGGGGTGCGTCTCATTTCAGTGCGGACTTCCAAAGAACTAGTGAGGACTATCAGGTTTTTCAGAAGCTAGCATTTCGCCTCTTTTCCTGCGTGGTGCTTGGCTATGTATTCGGCTGGCTGACTCTGCGCTCCGGTTCGATTTGGCCTGTAGCACTCGCGCATGGGTTCCATAATGTTTGGGTGATATCAAGCGCATACTGGCTTCGGGAACAAGATTCATGGCTACTTAAGACAATCCCCTGGGTATGTTGGGTTATTTTGGCCATACTGCTATTCAGATTCTGGCCACCGACCGTCGCCGAGGACATTCCTGCTGACAGTGAACCGACTTCAACGGAGCCACCTCCAATCACAGAAACTGCGTCCTGACCTCGCTCTGGGCAGGGTATAATGGGGGTGGCGGGTGAGCCGGGTGATCGCTGGTTGAGGCTGAAGAACGGCGGCGTAAAGCCGCCGCTACAAGGCTGAAGCGGGAGGAAAGTCCGGACACCGTCGTGAGGCACGTTGGCCGTTTGCGGACGCTGAAAGGCGCGCGCGGAATGGCTGATGGAACTCAGGACATGGGCAACGCGCCTGGTAACGCCAGGGGGCGAAGTTGAAGACGGCGGGGTGACCCGCCGCTACAACGGCGTCACGGAAAGTGCCACAGAGAATAGACCGCCGGCGGAGCGCAGCACGGTGGCAGTCGCGCAGGGGAACCTGCGAGACGCCGACGAAATGCACGCGACGTTAGGCAAGGGTGAAAAGGTGGGGTAAGAGCCCACCGCTTCGGTGGTGACACCGGAGGCACGGAAAACCCCGCGTGGTGCAAGGCCAAATAGGAGGGGAGAGCCGGCCCGGCTCGATGAGCGCGCTTTTGAAAGAGGGCG
>QHYM01000420.1 GCA_003223295.1 Acidobacteriota bacterium
CGTGTGAGAGCGCTGTTGCGAGACCTCTATGCACCGTTGCTAACTCCTGCCAAGCGGAGAAGAGTCAAGATCTCGCGCAAGAAGCGGCGGTGACTGCGAGACTGCCACATGCAGCAAAAACGCCCTAATCCCCAAGTCTGCTCAGAATCATCGTCAATCGCCCGCGCTTCCGAGCGTCTCTAGGGGTGGCTATGATAGCGGCCCGAATCCGCGGTGGACCGTTTGCGTCTACTCCTGCGTCTCGGGGTGGTGGGGTGTACCGGGATGAGTTGAACCGAGCGCCACTGGCGCACGTGGATTGGCGATACTCAACTGTCGCCTTCAGATCCTGCCGTCGCTTAGCTATCTCGGCTTGGCTCGGGATTGAGATCGAAGGTACCCCGTAAAATCGCGTACCTTTGCTAGGTCCTGCGGGTCGAGTTCCTCTAGATCCTGGAAGAAATCTCTCAGTTCCGGGGGCACAATTGGTTTGTGTTCCCCAACTAGGAAACTGACCGACGTCCCGAGCGCCGTAGCGAGACGAGTCAAGGTCTTAAATGCGGGATCTCGCTCATCCCCTTCCAACTGTGAAATTGCTGAAGGCGTAAGCCCAGAACGGGTCGCAAGATCCGCCTGAGTCATCTTCTGCATCTCTCGAGTAGCTCGCAACCGGTTACCAAAGGATTTGACAGTTTTTCCGGTCATCGGGGCCCCTTGTTTTCTTATCATAGTGTGATACAATAACACAGTTCGATAACATCATACTGTGTCACGTATTCACAGAATGATACCGTGCCAACAGCATGCGTCAACAGGCTGTTAGAATCGGTCGGGCGGAATGGGCAACAGGTCACTACCTCAATGATGTCAGGGGCCAAATCAATGGAGACACCACGCGATCCGCTTCCGCCCATAGACCAGGTGCCCGCGGCGCACTTGGAGGGAAGAGAGCTTCCGAACGGCTGGACGGTCTTGGGCCAGGTCCCCAAGGACGCTACTGCAACCGGCGGAAACTTCTCATTCGCGTACCGCGTGAGAAACAAGAGCGGCGTAGATGCTTTTCTCAAGGCGCTTGACTTCCACGCTGCTTTGACCGGACCAGGGGACATCCTTGATCGTATCGAGGGGTTTGCATCCGCTTATCGGTTCGAGCGGGAGCTAATGACTGAGTGTACTGCACGCCGGATGTCCCGTGTTATCCAATTGCTTGATTACGGGGAAGTCACCGTGCCAGAAGCCGGCGTTATCTCGCGCGTTCCGTATCTCATCTTCGAGCTCGCCGACGGAGACATCCGACAGTTCCAAGCGCGTCTTGGCAGGTTCGATACTGCTTGGATGCTCCGAACAATGAAGCATGCTGCTACCGGCATTGAGCAATTGCATCTTGCGCACACGACTCACCAAGACTTGAAGCCGTCAAATGTGTTGACGCAGGATGAAGGTAATGAAATGAAGCTTGGTGATCTCGGTCGGGCTGATCGTCGGGGCGTGGATGGTCCCTCCTCAGAATTCCCTATCCCGGGTTCTGTCACTTACGCCCCGCCCGAGCAGTTGTACGGTGCATTTGGGCAGACATGGGAGGAACGTCGCGCCGGCGACGTTTACTTGCTCGGCAGCTTGGCCGTGCAGCTCGTCGTTGGACACAACATGAGTGCTCTGGTTCAAGGAGCTCTTCCAAAGCCCTTTCGCGCAGGAACATGGAGCGGCGAGTTCGCTGCCGCTCTCCCTTATCTGATAGCTGCTCATGCCGACGTAATGACAAAGTTCCGGACGCGCGCAGCGGATCTCATCAACCTACCAGAGGTGGTGGAAGAGTTGTCGGCGGCAATCAGCGACATGACTTTTCCTGATCCGCTGCGACGCGGTCACCCTCGCGATCGGGCAGCAAAGACGAGTTCGTACGATGTTAGACGATACGTTTCTCTCTTTAATCGTTTGGCCACCGCCGCCGAGTACCGACTTCGTAAGGGGCAGTAATGCAGAAATTGGAAGATGACCATCGACAAGTGGTGCCTCGCTGGCGTCCGTTTGGGATAGCCGCCAAGCTGAAAGTCCTCGACTCCGTAGGCGTTCCAACGCCGTTAAAACCACACGCAGACGAGATCGAACAGTTGATACGGGATTGGCGTAACAATCGTACGCCGTTTCATGCGGCAAATCTTGTCGATGCAGCAATTGTGCTTGATAAACCAGAAATAGCGTCGGAAGCAGCTGCGTTTCTATCTGAAGGCGGGCGACCGGGCTTCATCGATACGGAACTAGCCCGGGTAGTCTTGGGGCGCGCTGGGAATGTGCCGCTTCCAGATACACCGCCTAAGATCGCACCTCAAGAGCGCCACAAGAGAATCGCGGCATATCGGCGTTCGCTTCGAGAGCAACCCTGGAATCCAATTCGTTTAGTTGATCTTGCAAGGGAATACTCCGCTCTTGGTCAACAGGAACCTGCGGAACGTGCGCTTGTTAGAGCCGTAAATCTCGCGCCTGATAATCGATTCGTACTTCGGTCGGCTAGTAGGTTTCTGATGCACGTCGGTCAGCCTGAGGAAGCTCATCGGATACTGCGCCGTGCTCCAAGCACCCAAAGGGATCCGTGGCTACTCGCGGCGGAGCTTGTGGCGGCTGACGCCGCCGGGCGATCGAGCAAGTGGACCAAACTTGCCGAAGGAATGATCCGAAGCGGATCGTTCGATCCGCGCCACACCACAGAACTGGCGAGCGCTCTAGGAACGATGGCGTACAATGAGGGCAAGCGTTCTCATGTTAGAAGACTCTTTACCCATGCGCTGATTAAACCAACCGAGAACAGCGTTGCTCAAGCGGGGTGGATTTCACGTCACATGGCCTCGTTCGAAGTTCCCGAAACCAACTTCTCAGTCCCACTCGCTTTCGAGGCGAAAGCGTGGGAAGCTGCGTTTGACAGCCGTTTCAAGGAGGCGGTTGACCTGTCTTGGGAGTGGCTGCTCGATGAACCCTTCGCGACGAGACCCGCATCATTCGGATCATACATGGCCTCGATTGCCTTGGAGGACTACGAGAATGCCCGTATGCTCGCTGAGGCTGCGCTGTTGGCAAATCCTGATGATCCACAACTGATCCTTCAGCTCATCTATTGCGTCGCCTCTCAGGGAAAGACCGATGAGGCTGAGCGGTTGTTGACACATGACTTGCCAAATGCGACTAGGCGGAACCCAAGTGACATACCAACGGCCCATCTCCCCGTGTTCGTGGCTGCGGATGAAGGGCTAATCGCCTATCGGCGGAAT
>QHYM01000153.1 GCA_003223295.1 Acidobacteriota bacterium
AATCGCTGTTCGGCTACGCCGATGATCGTGAATGGCACGCTATTCAGTTCAATCGTTCGACCGACGACATCGCGAGAGCCGCCGAAGGCGCTCTGCCAGTAGCCATAATTCAGCACGGCAACGGGTGCGGCGGACGGCGTGTCGTCCGCTGGATCGAGCAGCCGGCCTACGGCGGGTTTGAGGCCCATCGTCCGGAAAAAGTCCCCGGAAACCAACTGGCCATTGATAACCGTCGCAGGGCCGTTGCCTGACAAGTTCAACCTGCCAGAGTTGGCAATGGCCGCCGTCGCCGAAAAGACATTTGCTTGCGCTATTTCGCGAAAGAGTGGTTCGGAGAACGAACAGCCGTAGCGATTTGCTGCCCCAGGCATTACATTCATCGGACAATCTCCGGAAGTCATGTAGCCGTGAAAGTTTGGCGGATTGCGCGCGCTCCACTTCAGCAGGACCAACTGGGAAGGGTTCTCGACCGGCAGCGACCGCAGCATTACAGCGTCGATCAAGCTGAAAATCGCTGTGTTCGCACCAATCCCCAGCGCCAGCGTAAGCATGGCCACCGCCGCAAATCCAGGAGACTTCCGCAGCATGCGCAGCCCGAATTGAATGTCCTGCAGCAATTGCTCGAGCCAAAGGCAACTCCATACCTCGCGCGTCTCTTCCTTTACACGCGTCACGTTGCCGAACTTACGAATCGCGGCGTAGCGCGCTTCTTCTGGCGGCATGCCGCGCTCGATGTTGTCCTGCATCTCCCGCGCAATGTGCTCGCGAATGTCCCGGTCGAGCTCCTCCAACATCCGCTTGCTCCGCCTCATGACTCGCCCTCCCGTCGTGATCTACATCGAGGAATTACTCAAACCTTAGTGCCGCCATCGGATCCAGCCGTGCCGCACGCCACGCCGGTACATAGCAAGCGAGAATCGCTACGATTAGCAACACCAGGGCCGTGACGGCCAATGTTGCTGGATCCGTTGTACTGACGCCAACGAGCAAGCCCTCCAGCGCGCGGTTCAAAATCAGCGCTGCAACCTGTCCCGCTGCCAATCCCAAAACTGCAAGTCGCAGCCCGTTCTTCATGACCATCGCCAGTACTTGCCCGCGCGCGGCCCCCAGCGCCACTCGGATGCCGATCTCTTGAGTCCTCTGCGCCACCGAATACGAGATCACCCCGTATAAACCAACCGCCGCCAGGACCAACGCCAACGCGGCGAATGCGCCGAGTAGCATCATGTAGAAACGCCGCTGGCCGAGCGAACCCGCAACCAGCGTCTCGAGCAAGACGGGTTCGCCCACCAGTGCGTCGCGGTCAATCCCTTGAATCAGTTTGCGCGCCGATTGTCCCAGTGCAGCGGGCGACCCTGGCGCGCGAATGACCACGGTCACACCGTCAATCCCCGCTTGCGCCAGCGGCACATAGAAGATTGGCGGAATTGGAGCATCCAGTCCAAAGTGGCGTACGTCACCAACGATGCCCACGATTTCTCCCTCATTTTTTTCATATCCGCCCCGCGCGCCAAACCTGACTTTCTGTCCAATCGCGTCGCCCGCGGGGAAAAACATTCGCGCGGCCCTTTCGCCGATCAACAAAACTCGCGCGGCGCCCAGACGGTCAGCCTCGATAAATCCCCGTCCCTTTAGCAGCGGAATAGCCATCGCGCGAAAATAATCCGGAGTCGCCACGCGTACTTCGGCCGAGGGCTGGTCCTTATCCGGCACGCTTCTGCCCTCCACGCTGAAGCTGCTGCTGAAATCATCCCCGGACAGCGGCAACGGTGTCACCGCGGCGACGGAGGCTACGCCCGGCAATCCGCGCAGCTTGGCCAGCGCTTCGTCCCAGTAGCTTTGCAGCGCCAGACTATTTTTGTAATGCGCATCCGGGACGCTGATGCCCAGCGTCAAGACGCCCTCGGCGTCAAAGCCCGGACTCAGTGACCTCAGCCCAACGAAACTGCGGACCAACAGCCCGGCCCCCGCGAGCAGCATCATGGAGAGGGCAACTTCACCGACCAGCAGAGCGCTACGCGTGCGTCCCGCCTCGCGCGAAGACAAAGTGCTGACCTTCAGCAAGCCGCCTACGTCCATTCCCGATGATCGCAGCGCTGGGATCAACCCGAACAATAGTGCGCTAGCCACCGAAACACCCATCGTAAACACGAGTACCCCTGCGTTCAGCCCCACGCTCGAGAGCCGTGGGATATCTTTCGGTCCGAAGCGCACAATGGCCAGCAGCGCCCAGTGCGCCAACAGCAGACTCGCCCCTCCAGCCAGCAGCGCCAGCAGCAGACCCTCTGTCAAGACTTGTCGCACCAGCCTCAAACGCCCTGCACCCAACGCGCGCCGCATAGCCAGCTCACGCTGCCGCACCGTCGTCCGCGCCAGCAGCAAATTGGAAACGTTGGCGCAAGCGATCAGCGCTACCAGGCCCACGGCCACGAGCAGTACCAGCAGCGCCGGACGAACGTCTCCCACCAGCGCCCTGCTCCAACGCTCTGCCGTTACGCCCCACTTTTCATCCTTATCCGGGTAGAGCTTCCGGAGTTGCGCCATGATCCGTTGTAGATCGTCATTCGCCTGGGCCACGGAGACCCCCGGCTTCAGCCGCCCCAGTACGCTGATGTAATGAGCTCCTCGCTGTGTCATTACCTTGTCGTCAAATCCGATCGGCATGTAGGCATCGCTGCCCTGCAGCGGAAAGTGAAATTCTCGCGGCATCACTCCGATAATGATGTACGGCTCGCTGTCCAACTCGATCGTTTTGCCAATCGCCTCCGGCAACCCGCCAAACTCCGCCTGCCAGAACCCGTAACTCAGCACTACAACGTGATCGGCGCCTTCGCGATTCTCTTCCGTCCGGAATTCGCGTCCGAGCAACGGATGTGCTTCCAAGGTCGAGAACATACCCGAGGTCCCCACCACGGCGCGTATACGCTTTGCCTCACTTCGCCCGGTCAACGCGCGCTCGCTTGTTTGATACGCAAACATCGACGAGAACGACTGGTTCAGGTCGCGCCAGTCGAAGAAGTCAGGCGGAGAACTAGAGTAAGGTATCGTGACCCCGCCCCGCTCCCATATTGAAGCCACGCGCACCAGCTGATCCGCATTGCTATATGACAACGACCGCAGCAACACCGCCTCGATCACGCTGAACATTGCAGTGTTCGCGCCAATCCCCAGCGCCAAGGTAAGCACAGCCACGGCCGTGAAGCCCGGTGATTTGCGCAGCATGCGGAGACCGTAGCGAATGTCTTGCCAGAGTTCATCCAGCCACACGAAGCGCCACACTTCCCGCGTCTCTTCCTTCACCTGAGTCACGTTGCCGAATTTACGCATCGCGGCGTAGCGCGCTTCTTCCGGTGTCATGCCGCGTTCGATGTTGTCCTGCGTCTCTCGCGCAATGTGCTCCTGAATGTCCCGGTCAAGCTCCTCCAACATCCGCTTGCTCCGACTCATAACACGCCCTCCCTACTCCGCCGGCCGGAGAATCCGCGCGATCGCTCCCGCCAGTTTGTCCCACTTGGTGGTCTCGACTTTCAGTTGCCTCCGGCCCTTGGCCGTCAGCCGGTAAAATTTGGCCCGCCGGTTGTTCTCGGAAGTGCCCTCTTCCACCGAAATCCATCCCCGCTTGATAAGCCGGTGCAACGCGGGATACAGCGATCCCTGCTCGACCTGCAACACCTCATCGGAGTTGAATTCGATGGCCTTGGCGATGGCGTGGCCGTGCGCCGGCCCGAGCAACAGCGTGCGGAGGATCAGCAGGTCCAGCGTTCCTTGCAGCAGTTCGACGCGTTCGCGTTCTTCTTTGGTAGACATTCTAGGTGAGAATAGGCCGCTTCCGGTAGGATGTCAAGGGGAGCAATCCCGCGATAATCTCGGCGACAAAAAAACTGACCCCCGTTTAGCGCAACCTGTCGTAGCATGGCTCGAATGAAAAAGGCGAAATCTGGTAGGCGCGGTTCCGCGGCGAAACGCAAAACCGCTCCGAAAAACATTGATGGATATCTTGTGGCTGTCCCCGAGCCCGCCCGCAGCACTTTGAGCAAAGTTCGGGCCGCCATTCGGGCTGCTGCGCCACGCGAAGCTACCGAGACTATCAGCTACGGAATTCCTGCGTTCCGCTACAAGGGAGTGCTGGTGTGGTTCGCGGCGTTTTCAGATCACTGCAGTTTGTTCCCCACCGCTGCGGTGATCGAAGTGTGTAAGAAAGATCTGAAAGGCTTGTCCATCTCCAAAGGAACCATCCAGTTCCCAATCGACAAGCCTCTTCCGGGTGCACTTATTAAGAAAATCGTGAAGCTGCGCGTCGCACAGGTGGAAAGCAAACAACGCCGTTGACCGGGCTACCTAAAATGCTACGAACAAGTGTTCTCATTTGTTGATTGTTCTTCTCATTGCTTCCCTCCGTTAGCCATCAACGCCATCCCATCCACTCCTGGCGACTATTCAATCGGTTTTTGAGGCTCCCACGTGCAAATCCACCGGTGCTCAATCGCAGTGTGCCCGCACGTGGGATGGCATAGCATAAATCGCCGCGGCTCCGGCCATGCCAAGGATGGCAATGATTTTCCACGCCAGATCATAGCTGTGCCGTGCATCAAACATTTTTCCGACAAACCACGGGGCCGCCCATTGGCCGATCGAGTATCCCATAATAATCAGCGCAAGGAGCTTGCCCAGAGAAGCGGTGCCAAAACACTCGGAAGTCACAAGCGGGATGAGCATGTAGTCTGCTCCCATTGCAAAGCCGAAGATTACGGCGAAACTCGCCAGGAGGATTGGCGAATGGGGATAGGCCAGCAAGAATACGGACACCCCAATCAAAAAATAGAAGAAGGCCATAAGGTACGATTTCCGAAAGCGATCCGCCAGGTAGCCCACGATGACGCGTCCTCCCAGGCTGGCTGTCAGCAGGATGGTCGAGTATTGCGAAGCAGCCGTAGCCGAGTAACCGGCGTCTTTCAGAAACAAAATAAAGTGTTGAATGACCGCCCCGATTGCGCCGATAGCCAATGTCGATCCGGTCAGGATGAGCCAAAAAGGAACCGTGCGGACGGCCTGGGAAACCGCAATGGGGGTTGCTGCGAAGGCCGCGGAATTCTCGGCAGGCGGTGCTGTCTCTCCGAACGCTTCGGGAGCAACGCCGAAATCTTCCGGCGAAGAGCGTGTCACGCAGATGCCTACGGGGAGGAGCACCACCAGGATAAATGTTCCCAGCAACTCGAGTCCGTGGCGCCAGCCTAAACTCCGCGCAAGAGAATTCACCAGCATGGGTGCGACGACGCCTCCGAGGCCCAGGCCTAAGTAGGCGTATCCCATCGCCTGCCCGCGGCGCCGTTGGAACCATCGCGCGATCAGCACTTGATTGGCGAGGGGTCCTGCCAGAACGTACCCGATCACTTCCACAATGCAGAGAACTTCGAACTGCCACAAGCGGCTCATCCCTCCCATGAGCAACAAAGGCAGTCCGACCAGCCCGACTCCCGCGAGAATGACAACCCGCGCGCCGATCCGGTCGATGAGCGTCCCTGCCAATATTCCAAAGGGAAGTCCCGCGAACAGGAATCCGAGCAGGAAGCCTTGCGTTACCTGAGCCCTCGTGAATCCCAGGGATTCCACGAAGTACGGATAAAAAACCGGGAAGCCATAAAAAAGAATTCCCACCACGAAAAAAAGATTCAGAAAAGCCGCGAGGACAATCCACCAGCCATAGTAAATCCGATTTGAAGAATTGTTCGATTTGCCGAGGATCATCCGTCTCCTGAGCGTCATCTCGTTTCGCAGGCGGATGCGAAGTTTATCCCGATTTGCGGGATGATTTCATCCAAATTCGGGGCCTAGAATGGCGCAAAACAGGTCGGGCTTGCCGGCGTAAGTATTCGGGCCGCGGAACATGCGTGTGAGGGACCGGGACGGAACAAAGCCGCAAGCTCCTAACAATTCGGCAGCCATGGAATTCGACTTCAGGCAATCTACGATGAGAGTTTCCCGGGATGTTTTGGCCAGAAATCCTTGCAGAATCCTTTCACCAGCCTCGCTGTTCTTCGCCATCCATGGTCCAAGTTGATCCGCGAACAAGCCGCGCCGCCCGAAGGCATAGCCCTGTGGCAACCCATCTTCCCAAACTGCGGTTGCAAATTCTGGAGCTTCGTCACACAGTGCGCGAAGCAGAAAGCTGCGGTCCGCGCCAAAGAATTCCTTATCTGCTTCGAAAACCTGCTCCCTTTCCATCTCACTGAGCGCTGGCCGGGTTGATACTGGCGTTGTTGAAATCGCGCCGGGTTCTCGCTTCAGAATCCATCGCTCGATTTCATATTCCTCGACAAATCCCAGCTTTGCGTAAATTGGCTTCCCCTGGGGAGTGGCATCCAGCTTTATCGTGACAACCTGCGACCTATCGAGATGCTCGATGGCTTTTTTCAAAAGGTCAGTGCCAATTCCTTGCTTCCGATGCTCGGGATCCACTAAAACCATAGCGATCCAGGCAAAGCGGCTTTCGTAAGGAATGGTCGCCGCAGTTCCAACGACCTTCCCGTCGTGCTCCATCACAAAGCATGCGCGCGGACTATTCTCGAGAAAGCGCCGCCAATCGGCTGCCGTCTGATTCCATCCTGAAAGGGTATTCAGGCGTACACCGCCCGGGACATCCTGTTCCGTCATGATGCGGAGGCGCATCCAGAACAGCTCCTTGGCACCGTAAACTGCGGGAAAGAATACCTGAAACCAGAGGACCTTTTATAAGCAATTCGAATACAATCAGGCGGCCGTACGTGAAGCTGTTTGGGGAACGAGTCGTCATGTCCAGCAACCTGACTTCCATTCAAGACGTCGCGCAATTGGAAGAATTTCTCAGCGAACCAACGGATGGAGTAGTCCGTACACTGGGTAGCCTCGACGGGGACATTGTCGTTCTGGGCGTGGCCGGAAAAATGGGGCCAACGCTGGCTCGCATGGCGAAGAAGGCTTCCGAGCGGGCTCGAGTAAAGCGGCGCATCATCGGTGTCTCGCGGTTTTCATCCCCTTCGCTCGAGAATCAATTGCACGCATGGAGTGTCGAGACCGTGCGTTGCGACTTGCTCGATCCCGGTTCGCTGGCCAAACTTCCCGACGCTGCAAACGTCGTTTTCATGGCCGGAATGAAATTTGGCTCGACCGGGCAGGAGTGGCTGACTTGGGCGATCAATACGTTTTTGCCCGGACTTGTTGCGGATCGCTATCGCGACAGTAGCATCGCCGTCTTCTCGACGGGAAATGTTTACGGGCTTTCACCGGTTGCCGGGGGTGGTTCTCGCGAAGAAGACGAGTTGAATCCTTCGGGCGAATACGCGATGAGTTGCGTCGGTCGCGAGCGGGTTTTTGATCATTTCAGCAGGGCCAACAAGACGAAGATGACCATTCTTCGCCTGAATTACTCGAGCGAACTTCGTTATGGCGTGCTATTGGATATCGCGCAGCGCGTTAACGCGGGGCAGCCCGTGTCGCTCTCGATGGGCTATCTAAACACCATTTGGCAAGCCGACGCGTGCGCGATGAGCCTCGAGTCGCTCCGTTGTGTTTCCTCGCCGCCCAACGTGATCAACATTACCGGGCCCGAATTACTCAGCGTTCGAAGTGTCGCGGAACAGTGTGGCAAAAGACTCGGCAAGCCGGTTCGTTTTGAAGGGGCAGAGTCGGGCGATGCCCTGCTGAGCAATGCGAGCAAGTCGCATGAGCTCTTTGGTCCTCCTCGCGTGAGCGCCCAGCAAATGATCGATTGGATCGCGGACTGGGTCAGCAAGGGCGGATCGACTTTGCAGAAGCCGACGCACTTTGAGGAGCGTGCCGGCCACTTTTGAAAACATACGCAAGTGGAAAGTGTCGACGGAACCGAATGCAAAATTTGGACCCGAGAATTCACCGAATTCTAAGGGCCGGAACAGTGATTCCGGCGCATCCGCTCGCTCTCGACGCGGAACGCAAATTGGATGAGCGTCGCCAGCGGGCTCTCTCCCGCTACTACGTTGCGGCCGGAGTCGGCGGCCTCGCCGTCGGTGTACACACCACTCAGTTTGCGATTCGCGAGCCGCGCATAGGATTGTTTGAGCCTGTTCTCCGCTTGGCCGCCGAGGAAATGGACCGCGCAGACGCCGTTCGAGATGTGCCGCTCCTGCGAATCGGCGGAATCTGTGGAAGGACCGCGCAAGCAGTGGGCGAGGCGCGGCTGTTGCACGAGTTGAAATACCATGCGGGTCTTTTGAGCCTGGCTGCAGCGAAAGATTTGGATGATGCAGCGCTCATCGGCCATTGCCGCGAGGTTGCCGCGATTCTGCCGGTCATGGGCTTCTATCTGCAGCCGGCTGTTGGCGGTCGCGTCCTTTCCTACAACTTCTGGCGCCAATTTGTGGAGATCGAAAACGTGGCGGCGATCAAGATTGCGCCTTTCAATCGCTACCACACGCTGGATGTCGTTCGCGCAGTTGCGGACTCGGGCCGCGAGACCGCATTGTACACAGGCAACGATGACAATATCGTATTGGACCTGCTCACGCCCTATGGGTTCCAGATTAACGGCAAGCCCAAAATGTTCCACATCGTTGGCGGATTACTGGGTCATTGGGCGGTTTGGACGAAACGTGCAGTTGAACTCTTGGCGGAATGCCACAGCTTGGTACTCACAGATCATCCCATACCGCAATCGATGCTGAAGAAAAACGTTCAGATAACCGATTGCAATGCCGCATTCTTTGATACGGCAAACCACTTCGCGGGCTGTATCGCGGGTGTACATGAAGTCCTGCGCCGGCAGGGATTGCTCGAGGGCATTTGGTGCCTGGATCCTCGTGAGACTCTCAGTCCTGGACAACAAAAGGAGATTGACAGGGTATGTCGGGCCTATCCTGAATTGAATGACGACGCATTTGTGCTTGAAGGTCGAGACATTTGGCTGAGGCCCTAGCTTTGGAGGATGAGCGGATGCATCTTCATCAATTCGGCAAGTTCTCGCGCCGGGGTTTTCTGCAAGGCGCCGTGTCCCTCGCCGTAGCGGGCCCTGCATTCTTGCGCTTCGGAAAGGACCAGACCGATCAAGACGTCCATTCGTTCCTGGCCTACGTGGGTTCCTACAGTTCGCCACAAGGTCCGGAGGGCGCCATCGGCCATGGGCATGGCATTTACTTGTTGGAAATGCATCCTGCGACCGGAGCCCTCCGGCAGCGCGAGGTCTTTCCGAGTGATGCGAACCCGTCCTGGCTGGCTTTCGATCCTTCCCGGACCCACTTGTATTCAGCGAATGAGGTTTCCAATTACCAGGGCGCTGCCTCCGGCTCCGTGAGCGTTTACTCGATTGACCGGCCAACCGGCCATCTGACGTTATTGAATACAGTCAGTTCCGAGGGAGCGGGTCCTGCTCACTTAAGCGTTCATCCTTCTGGCAAGTATGTGTTCGTGGCCAACTACCATGGCGGAACCGTGGCTGTCCTTCCGGTGAGGACCAACGGCGAACTTGGCGCCGCTACCGATGTCATACACGATGTCGGCACCATCGGCCCAACCCGGGCATCCAGCGCGCCTCCCGGCACGTTTGCCATCAGTGGCCACGATAAGCCCCACGCTCACATGGTGCAGTCTGATGCAGCGGGGAAGTTCGTGCTCGCGAGCGATCTGGGATTGGACCAGATCCTCATTTGGAAGTTTGATGCTGACACCGGCAAACTCTCTCCCACTAAGCAGGCAAGCGTGTCCCTGCCTCCTGGCGATGGACCCCGCCACTTCGTTTTTCACCCTAATGGCCGCTGGTTCTACTCGCTCCAGGAGGAAGCCTCTACGCTGGTGACCTTCGATTATGACGTCGCAACTGGAAAGCTAACCCCGAAACAAACCATTTCAACTTTGCCCAAAGATTTCAAAGGCACAAATTTCACTTCCGAAGCTCTCATTTCCCCAGACGCAAGGTTCCTTTATGCCGCGAACCGCCTGCATGACAGCATCGCGTGCTTCTCGATTGGGCCAGCCGGGTTACTTACCTTTGCTGGAGAAGAATGGACGCGCGGTGACTATCCGCGCAGCTTCAATATCGATCCCACGGGGAACTATCTCTACTCGTGCAATCAGCGAGCCGATGCAATCACCACTTTCCGAATCAACCGGCAAACCGGCGCCCTCTCCTTCCTCGGCCAATACACACCCATAGGTACCCCGGCCGCGATCATCTTCCTCGATTAATCTATTGCCTCAATCGGAACATTGGTGTGGTCA
>QHYM01000421.1 GCA_003223295.1 Acidobacteriota bacterium
CACTTCATCGCCTACGCGAACCGTAGCGCCCGCGGTGGGACATTTTCCGATTCTGTACTCCTGGCCAACCGATGCTCCAAAGGTCCGAACGGGCACTCTGACGGAGTCCGGATTTACAGGACTTACAGGCCGATGAACGGCCATCCGATGCGTCCGAAATGGCCAAACGATGGTTCAAGGTGGGACAACCGCGACTATCAAACGACGGTCATGACGCCGTACATGGGATGCGTCAGTCGAATCCCAAATGGCCCGCCGGTCACCTACGCCGTGCCTGGATGTACCACGCCCATCCTCACATCGAACACCCCCAGTCCCCAACCAGTACCCGGTCCCTTTTATCCCGGATTTGTGGTTGGCGATCCTTCATCAGCACGCTATCTGTTCTTAGGAGTGGACCAACCCTCATACCACGCGCACACGGTGATCGCCACGCTTGAGTACCGCTTTTAGAGGGCCGCGTGTTATCAGATGCACCCAATACCGTTGCCGTAGGATATCAAGGGTGTTATACACATTTGTTCTATGGGAGAGGCGGCACGAACTCGGACGCCCGACATTGAGCTTTTCCGTGATGTTTTCAACGCGAGTCCCATTGGCATCGCAGTGGAAACTTTGGAAGGGCAGCCTCTTTTCGTCAATCCAGCCTTTTGCTCGATGCTAGGTTTCAGCGAGGAGGAACTCCGCTACAAGCACTGTGTCGATTTTTCTCCTCCTGAAGATGCTCAGAAGGACTGGGCGCTTTTTCAGCAATTAAAGGCAGGTTCCATAGATCACTACCAGTTGGAGAAACGCTATTTCCGAAAAGACGGCTCTTTGGTCTGGGGACGCTTGAGCATCTCTTTATTGAAGAGCCGCCAATCTCCGTTGGTAATCGCGATGGTGGAGGACATTACAGACAAACAGAGGGCAGAAGAAGCCCGGTTCCGACATGCCGCAATTGTCGAATCATCTGAGGATGCCATCATTTCCAAGAATCTGGATGCAGTTATCGTGAGTTGGAACGCAGGTGCGCAGCGCATTTTCGGGTACACCGAGTCAGAAGCCGTTGGACAGCCGATCACGATTCTCATTCCGCCTGAATCATGGGACGAGGAGAATCAGATTCTTGAAAGGCTGAGGGCGGGAGGACGTATTGAGTACTACGAAACGACTCGCATTACGAAAGCAGGGAAGAAGGTTGCTGTCTCTCTGACAATTTCCCCGATTAAGGATTCGACCGGGAGGCTGGTGGGTTTTTGCAAGCTCGCCCATGACATCACTGAGCGAAAACGAGCGGAACAGGTATTACGCGAGACGAATCGCGCTTTAGAAACTCAGACAGCGGCGCTTCGATCACGGGAGGAACTGCTGAAAATATTCGTCAAAAACGTGCCAGTCGCAGTGGCGATGCTCGACCGTGACATGCGCTATCTCCAAGTAAGCGACCGCTGGTGCGTGGATTTCTCACTCGACAGTTCCCAGTTGCTCGGACGTTCGCATTACGAAATCTTCCCTGACATTCCAGATCGGTGGAAGCAACTTCACCGCCGCGCTCTTTCGGGAGAAACGTTACGAGCCGAAGAAGACCGTTGGGATCGTGAGGGTGGCACCACTTGGCTCCGATGGGAGATTCGCCCTTGGCAGAATCTCGACGGGCTGCCCGGAGGGATTCTTATCTTTTCTGAGGACATTACCCACCGCAAGCATGCTGACGAGGCGCTTTTAGGCATGAGCGGAAGGCTGATCGAAGCACACGAGCAGGAACGTACCCGGATTGGGAGAGACTTGCATGACGACATCGTCCAACGACTCGCGCTTCTGGCGATAGAACTCGAAGGCGTTCAGCATGACTCGGCACCTGAACTCAGTCGGCGAATAGACGATCTGCGAAAGCAAGCTACACAAATAGCGAACGATGTTCAATTGTTATCGCACGAACTGCACTCTTCGAAACTTGAATATTTGGGCATCGTTGGAGCGATAAAGAGCTTCTGCAAAGAGTATGGTGAGCGCCAGAAATTGGAAATTGACTTCAAGAGTCATGATCTACCTGCTGCCTTGCCAACCGACCTTTCTCTTTCTTTATTCCGAGTTCTACAAGAAGCCCTACGCAACGCCACGAAGCACAGCAGGGTAAAGAACTTTGAAGTGCGCTTGTGGGGATCGTCGGATGAGATTCATCTCACGGTTAAGGATTCCGGCACAGGCTTCGACCGTGAAGCCGCAATGAAGAGCACTGGGCTTGGCCTCACGAGCATGCAGGAGCGCCTGAGGTTAGTGGGGGGAGCGCTTTCAATCGAATCGCAGCCCCAACGTGGCACCACCATCTACGCTCGCGTTCCTTTCACTTCAAGTAGAGATTCTGCACCGGCGGCAGGATAGGAATAGTGGGGTCGTCCGGCAAGGTCGCCAAGGACTCTCACCGGGAATAAACGGCTGAATGCTCTGCACAGATTTTTTCGAATATGTAACTGCCGACTCTACCCTGAAAACTACCCAGCGGATATACGCAGCAGTTGTTCCCAATATCGTAGGCGACGTCACTTCACCGAATAGGCGACTATGCATCCAAGTGCAGCTGTATCGGTAAACGCTTCGGCCTTTGGCAGGACTGGTGCTCGCTCAGGTTGCAGCCGAGCCCAACTTCTGGATTGCCCATGACTGACGCTAAATCAGTCTCTACGGCACACTGCTCAAGCGTCGATTGTCAACCGTGAACTCTCGACAGTTGTTGATCCCCGAACAGCACGCCGGCCGCATTAATCAAATACTGCTCATCGCTAAGCATCTCAACCAGTTCGTC
>QHYM01000422.1 GCA_003223295.1 Acidobacteriota bacterium
CGGCAAAGATCGCACGCGAAAACATCTGAGGATGACGCTTGGCGCGGTGGGTCACCTACTCCGAAAATTCTCTATAGCTCCAGAGCAGCGACATATCAGTGCTGTGCCCGGTTGGAAGCAACGCATTTTTCAGTAAAGACCGCGCCACAGTTTTCGCAGCAGTCGTGCCGGAGCAAGTAACCCATGTCCTAAACGATAGCTTGGTGAATTTTGGATGGTCCAGATTCCTCCTTTTAGCTGCTGCACTTCGTCGTCTATGTGACGCAGTAGCTTGTAACAAACCAATTCAGGCTTGCCGAAAATATAATTTACGACTTCGTCAAGACGCGGACTGATCCTTACTACATTCGAGGGGTCTCTTTGCATGCGATAATCAAACCCGATCGTCTTCACGATCATCGAGTCGCTCCGCACGCGGTAATCAAATCCTATCTTGGCAAGATGGAAAAAGCTACCGCCGTGGACAGCAGCCCGCAGCCAAAAATCCCAGTCCTCCCACCCCATCCAAGGCATGTGCTCATCGTATCCACCAACTTCTTCCCAAAGCTGTTTTCGGTACAGAGCACACGCATCAATGAAGTTTGTCCTCACCAACGACAACAAATCGAATTCCGGTACCTGCCACCGACCACTCCTGTCACCAAAGTATTCAGCATCCGCGTAAATCACATCGAGGCTTGGGTTGTCCTTTAGGAGAGACGCCGCTTCGTTCAAGTACGCGTCTCGGACCCGATTATCACTGTCCAGGGGTAAAATGAATTCACCTCTGGCTAATCGTATCGCCGTATTCCGGGCGGCCCCCAAGCCGCGGTTCGGCTGAGACACAACGCAGTAGCCCGCGTCCTCGAGTTCGCTAAGAATCATCGTCGTTTCGGCTTCGGACGATCCGTCATCGACGATGATCACCTCGAGCAGATTTGCGTTGTGCACCTGTTCTATGCTGGCAAGCGCTTCGCGCAGCATCGCCCCATGGTTAAAGCATGGGATGACAATCGAAACCTTACCTTCGCCAATCGGAGCCGTCATCATTTGGAGGCTTGGCGCTGAACTGATGTATTTAGTTTCGACTTTACCCATCGCTTCAGTCGCGATCCCATGATTCGAAGCCACAAAACGAGAAATGAGAAAATCTTCCCGATGACGCGTCGGTTGAGAGACAAGCGCAGGGCTTCCACAATCTGCCGCCAGGCAGGGGCGAAGCCGACTTTCACTAGTAGCTCGCGGGCATGGAAAACAGCCGCTTCTGCCCACCAAGACCGCGCCTTTTTGGCAAGAACTCGACCACGGGCAGGAGTGTGATAAGTCGCTGTGAGCTCGATCATCTCGCGGATTTCGCGTGTATCGGCGGCATCAAGCCTAATGCGCGATGTGGCAGAGTCCGGGTGTAGTCGGTAACAAGCGAGAATTGAAGGCTCAAAGCAAAACGGGAATTGAGAGGCAATCCGCTGCCACATCTCCCAGTCAGGAACATAGTGAAGCTGCGGCAGAAAGCCGCCAAGCTGCTCGTACACGCGTCTTCGAACGGCAATTGCTGCACATTGAATCACTTGTTGAGCCGTGATCTTAGCGTGCCAGTCATCTAGCAAACCGGCGGATTCCCGGTGCAGCTCGGATATTCGAATCCAATGCCCATTCGAATTCGCGATCGCGTGTCGACAAAAGATCGCGCCGGCGTGACTTTCCTCCACTCCTTTGCGCAACCGGTCGTAAAAGCCCGGTAACACAATGTCATCCTGGTGAAGAATATGAACCCAATGACCTCGGGCGCGCTCAATGCATCGATTCCAAGTATTTGCCAGACCTCGGTTTTCAGGGTCGGCATGCAACCTCACCCGTCCCGCGCCAACGCGGCGAGTAACTTCGAAAGCGGTTTCATCATTCGAGCCATCGTCGACTACTTCGATCTGCATGTGCTCCGGACCTGGGTCCTGCAGCAGAACGCTCCTCAACGTTTGCTCCAGGTAATCCGTTCGTGGATTGTATGCCGGAATCATCACCGACCAGTACGGCCGGTACTCATTGACAGGTACTGCGCTGATTGCTGGAGGTGTCACACTATCGATTTTGTGATAAACGCATCACGATTTTGAAGAACATCCCGAATTAGAGCTCACGTTCTGCCCTGATTACATATT
Source organism: Acidobacteriota bacterium (assembly GCA_003223295.1). Classification (GTDB taxonomy): domain Bacteria; phylum Acidobacteriota; class Terriglobia; order Acidiferrales; family UBA7541; genus Acidiferrum. The sequence continues at coordinate 2,136 of QHYM01000422.1, forward strand.
GACATCCGAAAAGCGTCGGCCACGCCCGTGCAGCGCCATGCAGAACCTTCCTCAGAACACGCCGTGGTATCCATTGCCAAGGGGGCACTTGATACACTTGCATCCACATCCCAGCGGAAGCTCTAGTCTCGACGATTCTGTAGTTTGCTTGCGTGAATAGAAGATGAAGGCTGCGAAGCGTGAACCACCGCAAGTGAGTTGCATCCATGATTCCGACTGGCTGGTAATCGAAACGTCCGCGCAACAAGCTCAAGCGCACTGTCCAGTGGGCAACGTTTGGCAGTGATGCGACTACAGCCCCTCCACCGCGAAGAAACCTTTGCGCCAGACCCAATGTACCAAAAGGATCAACCAAATGCTCCAAGACATCGGCAAACAAGACGACGTCGAAGGGACCCAACTGAGGGATCAGCTCTTCAATCAGCTTCGCTCCAACAACGTCCACACCGTTAGAG
>QHYM01000437.1 GCA_003223295.1 Acidobacteriota bacterium
CCGTATTCAGAGAATTACAATTTTGGGTTCCAGTACCAATTGACGAAAGACACGGCGATCGAAGCCGTATACGTCGGCAGCCTGGGGCGAAAACTGATCAGCACGCCGGATGTGAATCCTCCGCAACCCAGCGTGGAACTGGCGCAGTTGGGAAACGGCTTCTTGAATGAAGATTGCGCCCGGCCGCTATCCGGGTGCATCAATCCCACGACCGACCCCAACACAAGCCTGCAGGATCTCGGCCTGATTCTCACTAACAAGAGCACGGGCTTGTCTGACAGCCATGAATTTCAGCTGACGGTTGACAAGCGGTTTAACCACGGCTTGTCTTTCCGCGCAGCCTACACCTTCGGAAAGGCTATTGACTTGAGCTCTGGGTTTCGTGCGCGATCTGGCGGGTATACGGACCCCTTTGATCCCAGGCTTGACCGCGGGCTGGCAGATTTTGACGTGACGCATCGAGTCGTAATCAGTGGGAGTTGGGAGCTGCCGATAGGCCGGCCGTTCCGTAACGGGAACGGGTTTGCGAGACGAGCCACTGAAGGCTGGCAAGTTAACGTGATCACCAGTTTCCAGTCCGGGCAGCCCTTCACCATCTTTTCGGACAACGACAACAGCCTTCAGGGCAACTTCTTGGATCGTCCAAACCTGATTGGCAAGATCCGGACAATGAACGCCCGCCAGGTAACGTCGTTCTCGGGAGCAGCCGCAAACTGCTCGGGTGCATCGCCAGATCTGGTTACTGGCAATATTAGTGGGAACTTTTACTTCGACCCCACGGCGTTCGACTGCCAGTTCAACAACGATCTGCACCTGGATCCGGGATCAATTGCGTCCTTTGGCGATCTCGGGCGGAATACGCTGCGTGGCCCGGGCATCAACAATTGGGATATTTCTTTCCTAAAGAAGACGAAGATCACGGAAAGCAAGTCGCTCGAGTTCCGGGCAGAAATGTTTAACGCCTTCAATCACGCGCAGTTCCTGAATCCAGACCCATTTGGCTTCGATTCAACGTTCGGGCAGATTTCACAGACGCGCGGTCCGCGGCTGGTGCAGTTTGCCTTGAAATTCTACTACTGATGTGAGCTTACAGCCGTGAGGGCCGCGCTTCTATCCGAAGGGCAGCTTCTTTTTTGCGTATCTGCTGCATGAGGGCATGCATGCCCGCTTGAGGTGAAGGTCACACGGGCTCTGGCAGGGACCCAGTAGCTATGTTAATCTGATGTTCCGGCTTAGACGAAAGGATCGTCCGAGCCTGTCGGTCGGGGCGTAGCGCAGCCTGGCTAGCGCGCCTGGTTCGGGACCAGGAGGTCGATGGTTCAAATCCATTCGCCCCGACCAATCTTTTTGTGTACAGCAACTTACAAAATGCGAAAGTCCATTGAGCGCCTGGTGCAAGGCCAGGAGGTCAATGGTCCAGGCGCATTCGCCTGGAGCATTTTTTCCCCTCTCAAATCAACGCGTTACACTGCGTTCTCAACTACAATTTCAAGTCTATTTTTACGGACAATACGGACAACCAGACTGCAATTCCGGCTCTGAAGAAAGGGACTTCCAAAATTGGAAATGATGGGTGCAACCCATTCACGGTTTCCATGCCGACGTACCGGTATGAAGTGTCCGGGTCTGCGAGGGCCCCTGCAATCACTGTGTCCTTGTCCTGCGTGCGTATTGTGGGGACCTCGGGTGACGACGTGGGCTATGTCGGTACAAAGCAACTGTTCGCGCCAGCGCTGCGAGGCTGGCCACTGACACGGTTTCTATGTGAATGGAGTTCTTATTATAGTAGGGTCAAGGGCTCATTTTGCCCCAACCCGAATCGCGCGCCCAGGATGGATGCTGCGGAGCGCGGCAAGAGCGGCTGGGATGATGGGCTCCAAATCTTCGATCTGATTGGATCGCGCAGCGAGCACGAGCACTGCCATCTTGCGATTCGCAAGGTTTTGCTCGTATTCTATGCCCTGGTCAACGGTCACGAGAACATCGAATTCCAGCTCAGCCAATGACAGCAGCACACCATTCTTTTTTCCAGACCACCCCATCTCCTGTACCGTTCGGCATTCGTGATCTCCGAGCAGGCGTTTCAGTGTGCGTGGCAAGCACTCGTCGATCAAGACCTTCATCGCGCCTGGGCAATGACCAGCTCTTTAGCATGCTCCAGAGCGGCGATGGCTGCCTCGCGCGTCACAGAAGGAAACTCTTCCAGAAACTCGACGAGCGTGTGTCCGCCTTCCAAATAATCGAGCAGATTCTTGAACGGCACCCGGGTGCCGCGGAAGACCGCGGTTCCGCCAAGGATGTCCGGGTCTCGCACGATGACTCCATCGGTGGGGAGCATCACACCACTCCTTTTCGGTTAAGTGCTACGAGCAAGTATAACAAGCAATAGGTCACTAAAGAAGAGAAGGACGTTTCGGCTGCGCCCCGTCTCGCGCACATCGGAAGAATTGTCGTTCCATGCCCGAGGAAGGAAAGCAGATGTGGAGCGCAAGTTTAGCAGAAATGTAGCAAGCATATCGAACGGCCACGACATGCGACGCTGCGCTACTGACATACGGAAATAGGGCCAAGCCAACGAGAATCTCCTTATCGATTGGGCCGCGAAGAACGTCGTCGCTCCGATACGCCGTTTTCCGAGCCCGCTGCTCAACATGCACGCCGATCAGATGAAGAACGGCCGGCGCAACATCCAGAAGATTGATCGCAGAGCATCATGTCGGGGACAACACAGCGAAGCGGAGATGATTGGGGGCGTTGAAGCAGATGGAAGCGGGACGAATGGCGGTGGATGTGGCGCCGGAGCTTGGCGTCTCGAAGCACACGATCTACGCTTGGAAGGTGAAGTCCAGAGGCCTCGCCGTGAACGAAGGGCAACGGCTGTGGCAGCTCAAGGATGGAACTCACCGGCTAGGGAATACATCGACGCAGTCGTGATCCCGAGACCAGTGGGATGAAGATTGCGGCGCAGAACAGGTTATTCTGCGATTGGGTAACACGGGACCGCCAGAATCGGTCACCTTGTGGGCTGGTGAATATGACTATCACTGTCGATCTCGTGGAAGCCTTCCTTAAATGCCCCACCAAATGCTTCCTTCGGTCAGGCGGAGAAGCTGGGACGGGAAACGCCTATGCCGACTGGGTTCGAACTAAAAACGACATCTTCCGCATCGAAGGGACCAAACGCTTGGTGACAGAGGTCGCGCCCGATAAATGTGCCATCGGCGCACAGGCTATGGGGAGCCCTAAGCCGGCTCAAATGGCACTTGGGCATAGATTTGCTGTACAGAGTCAGAACTTGCAATGTTCCTGTCACGCAGTGCAACAAATTCCCGCGGCCGGCCGAGGTCGAACCGCACAGTTTGTCCCGATTCGATTCGTATTCAGAAACAAGCTCAACCGGGACGACAAGCTTCTAGTGGCATTTGATGCGCGAGTATTGTCGGAAGTGCTTAGGCGAGAGGTCGGCCTCGGCAAGATTGTGCATGGCGAGAACTATGCAACCCGGAAAGTGAAGACTTCGGCTCTGGCGGGTGAGGTACGCAAGTTGACCGACAAAATTGGTACGTTGCTTGCCAGTCCCTCACCTCCCGACCTAGGCGGACCTGGGCCGGACTTGCCCACCTGCGGTGACGTGTGTAATGATTCGGCCCAAGGCGCTATGTCAAAGATCTATGTCATGAAGGTTGAGGATACCTACCGGGTGGCCGGAACGCGCATCTCGCTCGACTCGCTGGTATATCTCTACCGTGAGGGGATCTCCCCCGAGGGCATGGTGGAAAGCTACCCGACGTTGACGCTGGAGCAAGTGCATGGCGCACTCGCCTATTATTTGGCCAATCAGAAAGAGATCGACCACACCTGGCGCGGGCGGACGCAGTCGCCGAGCGCCAGCATCAAGAGTCACGGCGAAGTAACGCAGAACTGATCGCGAAACTGCGGCGGATGCGCCATGCGAATCAAATTCCAGGCTGACGCCGACGCCGATTTGGACGGGCGCATTCTCCGCGGTTTGCGGCGGGTTGCGCCCGAAGTTCCAAAGGGTCAATGAAATTTTGCGTGGAACTGTGGCGCCATTACAGCATCCCATGTGCGTAAATCCCCTTGACAGAGGCAAAACACGGTACTTA
>QHYM01000438.1 GCA_003223295.1 Acidobacteriota bacterium
GCCACCCGGTAATATCCGGCACTGCTGGTTGTGGCTGTCCACTTCACACCCGTCTCGACGTTCGTAATAGTGAGCGGGAGATCGGGAACTACTGCACCGCTCGAATCCTGTACTGTACCGGTGATGGCGCCCAGATTCCCTTGCCCAAAAACCGTGCAAGTCACGAAAAGGAAGAAAACCGCCAAGAGGACAACGCAAGTCGACGCAATGCTGCGCTTCAAAGGACACCTCCAGAAAAACTCCGGAAGGATGTAGCACACCAGGAAAGCAAACGCAACAAGAAATAAAATAGATGAGAACCAAGAGAAAGCATAAGAAAGTATTTGCAACGGCCATACTTACGTTTGCTGTTTGACTGCCCATCCTAGGCGCCCTATACTTCGCCCAACGGATAGGTGCATGACCCCAAAAGCCCCGCTTCTTACTGAACAACGGCGCCGGAACGTGCTGGATTTGGTTGACCAAGACGGCCAGGTTACCGTCGCGGACCTGGTCAAACGCTTCTCAATTTCCGCGGTGACGGTACGCACCGACTTGGACGCCCTCGCTTCTGTCGGAGCAGTGGTGCGTTCTCACGGTGGCGCCGTGCGGCGGCTGGAAGCCACGCAAGATTACCCGCTTCGCATGAAGGAGACGCTGCACCGAGAAGAAAAAGTCAGAATCGGCAGAGCCGCGGCGGAACTGGTAAAGCCGGGTGAAACCATTATTCTCGATTCGGGGACAACCACCGCGGAAATTGCACGACATCTGAAAAGGGTAAAAATTCAGTCCCTTACGGTCATCACCAACGCCCTGAACATCGCCGTCGAGCTGGCGGATTTGCCCGGCGTCTCCTTGATCATGATCGGTGGCTTGTTGCGCCCGGTTTCTTGTTCCTTCGTAGGACCGCAGGCGGAAGCGATGATGAACGAGTTTCACGCCGACCGTCTTTTCCTGGCAGTGGACGGTTTCGATCTCGCGAACGGCCCTTCGACCCCGGATGTGTTGGAAGCGCAGCTCAATAATGTGATGATCCGGTCCGCGAGAGAAGTGAACGTGGTTACGGACTTCAGCAAACTGGGCCGCAGGAGCGTTTCGAGAATAGGTCCTTTCGACAGAATCCGGCGACTGATCACCGACACGCGCGCCCCTCAGGAATTTACCGAAGGACTTCGCAACCGAGGCATCGAAGTCATCGAGGTGTAGGTCGAGGCGTAGCTCCTGCGAGAGCCAAACGGCTCAGGTGATAAGACATTCGAGTTTCCGGCGCAAGCAAGGCTTCGTGAAGGGAGGCGTTGCCTTTCTGCGTGTCGCCCATCGCGATTTGCAAAACTCCTGCCGTATAAAGCCACCATCCCGGTGAACTCCCGGTTTCCACGTTGGACTCGGTTTGGGGCAACCCGGCGTTGACGCGCATGCGCCACTTCGCCGGATCATAGCCATTCAGCTTTCGCGCGGAGGCCCACGCCCAAACGATGTCCGAGACCCCGGTTGCTTGCGCAGAACGGCGATACCGTTGCAGCGCCTCCTCCGCTTGCCCGCACGCTGAAGACACTTCACCAAGCAGAAAGTTACTTCTCGCCGAGTTCAGGAATGGCAGCAGCCCATCTTGCGTGAACGCCAAGTCAGGCACGGGAGAACCGAGGGACTTCTCAACGGTGAGAGCATCTTTGCAGCGGTTCTCTCGCGCGAGTTTTAGCGCCTGCTGCAAGTTGACCTCAATCCACACTTGACGAACATTCGTGCCGCCTTCTTCGCGGCCAAAGAAGCGATTGCGGAATAAGTCCAAGGCCGCGTTATAGTTCCCCTGCTCTGCGCGGTTCAAGGCAAGTTCATACACCAACGGAGTGGGCATGCGGCTCAGGTCGGGATAATGCTCTAGCATTCTCACGCGTTCCGCGGCGGATTTCCTGAGCAATGCCATGGCGACAAGTGCGCCGGAATAATTCACCGGGTTTAGGGGATCGTTCGTGATTCCTTCTTCGAAGGCATTTAGGGCGGCAGCAAATTCATGTTTTACGTGAAGTAAGGCCAGACCCGTGCTGGCCAGTAAAACCGGTATTTTGGAATTGAGCTCACGGGCGCGTTTCCATTCGGAGAGAGCTGCGTCGGTCTGTCCTCGCGCGAAATGCCAGGTTCCCAGCAGGTAGTGCGCTGTTGCGTCCTTTTCGTTGCTGCGAATGGCGGCTCGGAGTGCCCGCAGGTCTTCGATTCGGTTTGGGAAGATGTACAGAGTGGAAAGGCGGGAAGCTTGCGAGTAGTCCTTCTGCGCGTCCTCGCCAAGCTTCTCGCGGCAATATCCACGAAAGTAGACAACCAAAGGATGGTTTTGGGGCGCCCCTGCGCCGGGTTCCGTCTGATCTGCTTTTGCAGCCGGATATTCTCGAGAGAGAACCTTTACTGCTTGTCGATAGAGTCCCAGGCGCGCATATTCGTATGCAACATTTAGTACGCGGTAGGGGTCGCCTGCCAAATGGGCGAGGTTCGGACTTCCAAGTTCTTCGCGGATAAAATCACTCAAAGGAAAGCGTGTGAGGCGCTCTTTGGCCAGCGTTTGCGCTTCCGTTGTTTTTCCAAGCGCGTCGAGCACCGCTACCAGTTCTTCCGCAGCGCGCAGATCTTCGGGAGCGAATTTCAAGCTTTCTGTCAGTAACTGTTGAGCTCGA
>QHYM01000117.1 GCA_003223295.1 Acidobacteriota bacterium
AGGGAAATTCATGTGGGAGAGCGGGAAGCAGTCTTCGGACGCGTCGATCCAGGTGGAGTACGGCGGGCCTGCGCCCGAAAGCGGCAGGATTTATTACTGGCAGGTGCGCGTGGCCGACAATCATGGGCATTTGTCCGAGTGGAGCAAAGTCGCACATTGGGAAATGGGGATGCTCGAAACTGCGGACTGGAAAGCGAAATGGATTACGCCTGATCTCCTGGAGAATGAGACGAAGTCGAATCCGGCCCCCTTGCTGCGCAGAGAATTCTCCATGAACAAAAAAGTTGAGCGGGCACGCTTATATGCAACGGCCATGGGGTTGTATGAGATGTCAATGAATGGCAAGCGCGTCGGCGATGAATATTTCACGCCGGGCTGGACCTCTTACGATTTCCGCTTCCAGTATCAGACCTTTGACGTAACGAGCTCTCTGAAGAATGGCGCGAACTGCCTTGCGGCAATGCTCGGCGATGGGTGGTTCCGCGGAAGGATGGCATGGAATCCGAAGAACAATCGGAATCGCTACGGCAAGAAGCTGGCGCTCCTAGCGCAACTGGTCATTACGTATAAGGATGGCACGCAGCAGATTGTCACCAGTGACGATCAATGGAAATCCTCGACCGGTGCGGTGCTGGAGTCCGACATTTATAACGGGGAGACCTACGACGCGCGGCTTGAGCAGGCAGGCTGGAATGAAGCAGGATTCAACGACAAGAGTTGGAAACCGGCGACTGTTCTGGAAGCGCCGAAAGCGAAGTTGGTCGCTCCGGCGGGACCTCCGGTCAAAGCCATGGAAGAAATCACGCCGGTGAAAGTCTTGCATACGCCGGCGGGCGACACGGTCCTTGATATGGGACAGAACATGGTGGGCTGGGTCCGCTTTCGCGTCACGGCACCGGCAGGAACAACCATTACGCTGCGCCATTTGGAAGTGCTCGACAAAGCTGGAAATTTCTACACGGACAATTTGCGTTCGGCGAAGCAGATGATTCGCTACACGACAAAAGGGCAGGGAACCGAAACCTTCGAGCCGCATTTCACGTTTCAGGGATTTCGCTACGTCGCGGTCAGCGGTTGGCCGGGCGAATTGAAGCCGCAGGACTTTGCGGGCGTGGTCGTGCATTCGGCGATTCGGAGGACTGGCTCATTCGAAACTTCAAATGCTCTTCTGAATCAGCTGCAGCACAACATTCTTTGGGGCCAGAAAGGAAATTTTCTCGACGTCCCCACGGACTGCCCGCAGCGCGACGAACGCTTGGGCTGGACTGGGGACGCACAAGTTTTCGCGCGAACCGCTTCGTTCAATCATGACACCGCTGCGTTTTACACCAAGTGGCTGAAGGATGTCGCGCTCGATCAGGAAGACGACGGCGCGGTGCCTTTCGTGATCCCCAACGTCTTGTCTCACGAAACACGGCAAGGGGAAGCGGCGTCGGCGGGATGGGCGGACGTGGCCTTGGTTGTGCCGTGGACCGTGTATCAGTCCTATGGGGACAAGAGAATCCTGGAAGAACAATATCCGAGCATGAAAGCCTGGGTTGAGTACATGCGCCGGCAGGCGGGAGAGAAGTATGTTTGGAGCAATGGATTCAGCTTCGGAGATTGGCTCGCGTTCGCCACCACGCGTTCGGACTATCCCGGCGCGACCACCGACAAGGATTTGATTCAGACCGCGTATTTCGCACGCTCGACAGCGCTGCTTGCAAAAACCGCCACCGTGCTCGGCAAAAAAGAGGACGCCGCCGAGTACGCTTCCTTGGAAGAAAAGATCAGGAGCGCCTTTCAGAAAGAATTCGTGGCGCCCAATGGCAGGCTCTCTTCGAACACGCAGACTGCTTATGCTCTCGCACTCGCGTTCGAATTGTTGCCGCAAGCGCAACGCGCAGCCGCTGCGGCGAGGCTCGCCGACGACGTCAAGAAATTCGGCCACCTCACAACGGGCTTCTTGGGCACACCATTTCTGTGTCAGACACTGAGCGATTACGGCTATCTCGACATCGCCTATATGTTGCTCAACCGGACCGAGTATCCTTCCTGGCTCTATCCGGTCACCAAAGGCGCGACCACGATTTGGGAGCGCTGGGACGGCATTAAGCCTGATGGCACTTTTCAGGATCCTGGGATGAATTCCTTCAATCACTACGCCTACGGTGCGATCGGCGAATGGATGTACCGCATTGTCACGGGCATTGAGCTCGACGAGGCCCACCCAGGTTACAAACACGTCTTGATCCAGCCACAGCCAGGTGGCGGCTTGACCTTCGCGAACGCCTCAGTCGAGAGCATTTATGGCCGGGTGGCGTCCGGCTGGAAAATCGCGGACGGCAGGTTCGCTTTGACGATTGAAGTTCCTGCGAATACGACGGCTACGGTGCGCTTGCCAAGAGCGAAACTCGAGCAAGTCACGGAAGGGCAGAAACCGCTCACCGGCCGCACGGATATTTTGGCGGCACGTCAGGCTGGCGATGCCGTGGTCATCGATGTTGGCTCGGGCAGCTACGTTTTCGCAAGCATGCTTACTGGCGCGAACTAGATACCGCTTTGAAAGCAGCGGCTGACCGCTGACGCGTTAGAATATAGAAATGCAGCGGAAAATCTTTTGGACGGTGTTCATCGCGCTGGGCCTGATCGCGGATTTTACGTTGCCGCTTTTGTGGGGCCTACTCGCTACTATTCCCATCGGCATTGTAAGTTGGTGGGTCGCCTATCGCAGCGAGTGGTTCTAGTCATCATCATTTTCCATCTTTATTTTCCAATTTTCCACGGCTCCCGGAGCAGCGCTCCTATGGCACCGCCACCGTGATTTCAGTGGAGTTGGCGCTTTCCCGGCCGCCGGCGTCCACCGCCCGTGTCACGTAATAATAGGTCCTCCCGCCCGGCACATTCTGGTCTACATAAGTGAGTCCTGAGACAAGTTCGGAATTGATTTTTGAATAGGGTCCACCGGAACTGGTTCCCCGGTAGACGTTGTACCCGTTCACCGCAGATTTGCTGGCCTTCCACGTCAAGGTTACGGAATGGCCCTTGCTCTTTTGTCCGAAGGTGGGACGGGAAGTCATTCCGCTCGTTGCGCAAGCCCAGAGCACGCACAGTAGGATAGCCAAAGACGTGGCCACGCCTGTTCCCATTTTCTTGCTGGAGGGAATGCCGCGATCCAAAGCGACCAACACCTGCGCAACAATCAGCAGGAGACAAAATATGGTGACAGCGAGCAAAGCCAGAAACCAGAGCCCGCTTAAGGCCTCAGGCGTCAGGCTCGGCGCGTGCGGCAACTTGTTCCTCAACCACGGATCGATCCACAGATTTTCGGCCGCGAAGAGCACAAGTACCGACGCGACCACCCAGATGATCGATAGCACCCTGACTCGTGCAGCGCTATGCAGCATAGAACCCTCGTTCAAGAGGAATCCTGATTCAGTCCTGCTCGTTGTCATTCGTCTCTTTCAGGTCGCCCCTAGTTTAAAGCAATTACACCACATGCAGCCAGTTGTGCGTTTCTTCGCAACACGTGGGAATCGAATCACTTTGCTGCAGCTTATGCTCCAGCTAGGGATGATCACTTCGCCAGACTGCGAGGGCGAGGAGGATGGGCTACGGACTTGGTGTCCAACAAGGTAGACTACGCAGGTGGCGAATTCGGAGGAAGAAGAGAAATGGCGATTGCAACCGTGAATCCAGCGACGGGGCAGGTGCTGAAGACCTTTGAACCGTTGTCGGACGCTCAGCTAGAAATGAAACTCCAAAAAGCAGCGGACACGTTTTTGGGCTACCGCAGAGTGCCGTTTGCGGAGCGCGCGCGAATGATGATGAATGCCGGGGTGGTCCTGGAAAGCGAGAAAGAGCATTGCGCCCGCGTGATGACGACGGAGATGGGCAAAACCTTTCGGTCTGCAGTGGATGAGGTCGCAAAGTGCGCGTGGGTCTGCCGTTATTATGCGGAAAATGCGGAGCGATTCCTGGCCGATGAAATCGTGGAAACGACGGCGAGCCGCAGCTACATTCGCTACCTGCCGCTGGGGCCGGTGCTGGCGGTGATGCCGTGGAATTTCCCGTTCTGGCAAGTGCTGCGATTTGCGGCTCCTGCATTGATGGCGGGGAATGTCGGTTTGCTGAAGCACGCTTCGATCGTGCCGCAATCGGCGCTGCTCATCGAAGAGATTTTTCAAAAGGCAGGTTTTCCCAACGGCGCGTTTCAGACACTGCTGATTGGATCGCAAAAAGTGGACCGAGTGCTGGGGGACCCGCGCGTGCAAGCGGCGACGCTGACGGGAAGCGAGCGGGCGGGCGTAGAAGTGGGCATTGGGGCGGCAAGGAGAATCAAGAAAGTCGTGCTGGAGCTGGGAGGCAGCGATCCGTTTATCGTGATGCCGAGCGCGAATCTGGAGGCTGCCACAACAACCGCCGTAAGGGCCCGGGTTGTAAACAACGGGCAATCCTGTATTGCGGCAAAGCGATTCATCGTTGCAGAGGCGATTGCGGACAAGTTCGAACAAATGCTTGCGGAAAAGATGGCGTTGTTGAGAGTGGGGGATCCATTTGACGAGACGACGGAGTTGGGACCGCTGTCGACGGCGGAAGGGTTGGCAGACCTGGATCGCGACGTCAAAAAAACCATTGAGGCAGGCGCAAAGGTACTGACGGGCGGCAAACCGCTCGAGCGGCCGGGGAATTTCTATGCACCGACGGTGTTGACCAACATTCCGAAGGGTTCGCCGGCCCACAACGAGGAGCTGTTCGGGCCGGTGGCAAGCGTTTTTCGGGCGAAAGATGTGGACGATGCGATTCGCATCGCCAACGACAGCCGATTTGGATTGGGAGCGAGCGCGTGGACTAATGAGGACAAGGAGCGCGAGCGCTTTATCAACGAGCTTGAATCGGGGATGGTTTTCATCAACAAGATGGTGGCGTCCGATCCCCGGCTTCCGTTCGGCGGCGTGAAGTGGTCGGGACATGGAAGGGAACTGGGAGTCCACGGGATAAGAGAGTTTACCAACATCAAGACAGTATGGATTGCGTGATTGAGGAAGGTCGCAACGGAGAGGGGCGGTCAAGACGAATTGGAATGGACACTTGTCACAAACATTGATCGGGCGGAAAATTTATGAGTGAGGAGGATTCATGGCAAAAGCAATGGAAATTGAAGTCAACGGCAAGCACTATGCCGTAAGCTACCCTGCGGACACGCCACTTTTGGATGTGCTACGCGATGAACTCAGCCTCACGGGCACCAAGTATGGCTGCGGAGAAGGGCAGTGCGGGGCTTGCACGGTACTGATCGGAGGGGCGCCAAAGCGCTCGTGCCAGATTCCTGTGAGTGCAGCCGTGGCAAAACCCGTTACGACAATTGAAGGTTTGGAGAAAGAAGCGAAGTTGCATCCAGTGCAGCAGGCATTTCTCGACGCGGGCGCGTTTCAGTGTGCGTTCTGCACTTCAGGAATGCTCATGAGCTCTGTCGGTTTGCTGCAGAAGAACGCCAATCCAAAACGCGAAGAGATTGTGCAATCGCTCCAGGGCAATATCTGCCGGTGCGGAACGCACCCGCGCATCATCGAGGCAGTGCAACACGCAGCAAAGATGATGCAGGAGCGCGGGCGATGAGCACCATGAAAGAGAGGTTCGCTCCTGAGCCGGAGCGTTACGAATTCAGTGCGGCGCCGATGCACCAATTTGAATTGGCGCGTCGCGACTTTTTCAAAGTTTTGGGAGCGGGCATCGCGGTGTTCGTCGTCGCGAAAGAGGCACTGCCGGCGCAAGAGACGGCTGCCGGATCGCGGTCGTTCCACAACGAGGAGCTGCCGAAGGAAATCACCTCGTGGCTGCACGTTGGAGAAGACGGCGTAGTGACCGGATTCACCGGCAAGGCTGAAATGGGACAGAACATTCGAACTTCCATTTCGCAAACCATCGCTGACGAATTGCGAGTGCCGTTCGAGAGCGTACGCCTGGTGCTGGCGGATACGACTTTGACGCCGTTTGATGCGGGCACGTTTGGCAGCCGTACGACGCCGACGATGACGCCGCAATTCCGCCGCGTTGCGGAAGCGGCGCGCAATCTGCTTATCGGTGTAGCGGCCAAGGAATGGAATGTCGCGCCCGAAGGATTGGTCGCTGCGGACGCGAAAGTCACGGATCCTACTTCCAAACGGTCGCTGAGTTATGCGGAGCTCGCGCGCGGCAAAACGCTGGCGCAAAACCTGCCCGCAGAAGATCCCATCACGCCCGCGTCAGAATGGAAAATTGCAGGGAAACCGCTTCCCAAAGTTGACGGGCGCGCCTTTGTCACCGGGAGGCACCAGTACACCAGCGATATCCGGCTCGACGGGATGCTCTATGGCAAAGTGCTGCGCCCGCCGTCGTTTGGCGCAACGTTGACTTCATACGATGACACCGCGGCAAAAGCTATGACGGGTGTCACGGTCGTGCGCGATGGAGACTTCATCGCGGTGGCGGCGCCGAGCGCACATGAAGCGCAGAAAGCTCTCGACGCCATTCACACGCAATGGAAGGAAGTGCCGCAGGTACCCAGCAAGGAAATCTTTTCGCACCTCAAGAAGAACGCTGAGCCTTCTTCCAATGAGAGGTTTCGGAGGCAGAAAGGCTCCCTGGAAGAAGGACTTGCGGCTGCGGCGCACCGCATCGATGCAACCTACAACGTGGCATACATCGCGCATGCCCCGCTCGAGCCGCGCGCAGCCGTGGCGCAGTGGACCGATGGCAAGCTTGCGGTATGGACCGGAACGCAGCGGCCGTTCGCGAACCGTGACGAACTCGCCAGCGTTTTTCACATTCCAGAGAGCAATGTTCGCGTGATCGTTCCGGATACCGGCGCCGCCTACGGAGGGAAGCACACCAGTGATGCGGCCATCGAAGCCGCGCGTTTGGCGCGCGCTACCGGAAAGCCTGTAAAAGTTGTCTGGACGCGCGAGGAAGAATTCACTTGGGCGTACTTCCGTCCGGCGGGCGTTATCGAAGTCAGCAGCGGGGTCACGGGCGATGGAAAACTGACGGCGTGGGAATTTCACAACTACCATTCCGGCATGTCGGGGATCGAAACGCCGTACGATGTTGCGAATCAACTTACACAATACCATCAGGTGCCCCTGGTTTTGCGTAGTGGTTCCTACCGTGGTCTGGCTGCTACAGCAAACCATTTCGCGCGCGAGACCCACATGGATGCATTGGCGCGCGTCGCTAAAATGGATTCGCTTGAGTTCCGTTTGAAGAACCTTTCTGACGTGCGGATGCGTGCTGTACTGGAAGCTGCCGCAAAATCCTGCGGCTGGCCGCGGAAGAAAACGCAAGAGGGACAGGGGTTCGGCTTGGCTTGTGGCGCCGAGAAAGGGAGCTACGTGGCCACGTGCGCCGAAGTTGCAGTGGACCGCGCATCCGGCAGTGTGCGCGTTGTGCGCGTTGTCGAAGCGTTCGAATGCGGAGCGATCGTCAATCCCGATGGGTTGCGCAATCAGGTGGTAGGCGCGATCATTCAGGGGCTGGGCGGAGCGCTCTTCGAAGCCGTCGAATTCGAGAATGGGCACATCAAGAACCCGCACTTTTCTGCGTACCGCGTGCCGCGCTTCCGCGATGTGCCGGAGATTGAAGCCGTTCTTCTCGATCGCAAGGACCTTCCATCGGCGGGCGCCGGCGAGACGCCCATCATGACCATTGCCCCGGCAGTAGGCAACGCCCTTTTTGACGCAACAGGGATCCGCCTCAATAATTTGCCGCTGGTTCCGAATGGGCTGCGAGCAGCTTGATCTTGATGAGGAAATCGTTGCGAGCGTTCAGGGATAAGATAAGGACTCCCCGTATGAAGCGCTTGGCACCGGCCCTGGGATTGACCGCTGCGCTCTTGGGCGCTAGCGCCTGCAAAAAGCAGGTCAATGAAAATGACGCCATCCGAGCCGGCATTTTGCAACACCTGACCGCGATTCGCACGCTCAATATGAGCGCCATGGACATGGATGTGCGCAGCGTTTCCATCAATGGCAATCAGGCTCACGCGGAAGTGGAGTTTCGCCCGAAAACCGGAGGCACGCCCGGCGCGGGCATGCACGTGGCTTACAATCTAGAAAAACGCGATGGCGCCTGGGTTGTCGCGAAATCGCAATCGCTGGGCGGCATGATTCAGCATCCCGATCCCGGTCAGAATCCGCATACCAACCAGGACGTGCATTCCGGAGCGATGCCGAATTTCAATGAAATCCTGAATCCGTCCCGTGCTCCGGCGCCGGGCACGCTTCCTCCGGGGCATCCACCGGTCACTTCGCAACCGCCGAATTCTAAGCCAAGTGGCAAAGACCAGACTTCCACTGACAAGCCTCACTAACTCCGCAGACAAGAATTCCAGACAGCTTCGTTGACGTCTCAGATCGTTTTGTCCTTCGCATAGCACAGCAATTCCAGATTGCACTCCACGCATTTTGGCTTGCGTGCCTGGCAAACCCTCCGCCCGTGCCAGATGATCTGGTGAGAAAAAAGAATCCATTTGTCTTTCGGAATCAATTGCATCAGGTCCTGTTCGATTTTTTTCGGGTCCTCGTTGCGCGTCAGGTCCAGGCGGTTGGCGATGCGTTGGACATGTGTATCCACGACGATCCCGCTGGAGATTCCGTAAGCGGTCCCTAGCACGACGTTCGCTGTTTTTCGCGCCACGCCAGGGAGCGTGAGGATTTCCTCCATCGTGCGAGGCACTTCTCCGCGAAAGTTCTCGATAATCCCCTTACTTGCGCCCATTACCGACTTGGTTTTGTTGCGAAAGAATCCTGTAGGGCGGATCTCCTGTTCAAGCTCGCCTGGGTTGGCATACGCGAATGCCTTTGCGTCGGGATATTTCTTGAACAGCGCCTGTGTAACTTGATTCACGCGCACATCCGTGCATTGCGCCGAAAGAATGGTGGCGATCAGCAGTTCAAACGCGTTTTTGTGATTCAGCTCGCACGATGCCTGGGGGTAGGCTTCATCTAACTTCGCCAGAATGGCCGCCACGCGCTGCGGATCGGTCCCTGCCGCGCGAGCGGGCCTTGCCGCTTTGCCTGGCTTAGCTGGTTTTGCGCGCTTTGCTTTCGACCGCGCCGGTTTTCTGTTGCCGGATTTCTTTTTCTTCGGTTTCGCTGCCATGGGAACCAAAACTATAGCATGGAGGAAAGCGCTGCGAGCAGCTTGCGGAAGGCCTTCCCGCGGTGGCTATGCAAATTCTTCTCCTCAGGCAAGAGTTCGGCGAAGGTTTTCTTTAGCGCAGGGAAGTAAAACACTGGATCGTAGCCAAAACCCCCCGCGCCTCGTGGCGACTCCAGAATTTCACCGTCCACGCGGTCCGTGACCACAGCCAGTGCTCGTCCCTTCCGCGCGAGCGCAGTGGCGCAAACGAAATACGCGGCTCGGTCTTGACCGCGCTTGTCGAGCATCTCGCGCAGGAGTTTTTCGATGCGCTCTGAGTTCGCAGCGTGTACGCCCGCGTATCTTGCAGAATGCACTCCGGGCGCACCTCCCAGTGCCGGGACGACCAGCCCGGAATCGTCCGCGAACACCAGTCCCTCCTGCAATCGCGAATAATGAAGCGCCTTGCCTGCCGCATTTTCCGCAAACGTAGGGGCATTCTCTTCAAAGGCGGGAAGCGATTCGAACTCGGGCAGCAAGGCTAGTTCAATGGAAACGGAATTTGCGGCAGTGTCCGCCAGAAAGCGATATTCCTTCAGTTTTCCTGGATTCGAGGAGGTGAGAAACAATTTAACGAGCGCGGGCACTGAATTTCACGGGCAGCACAGCGCGTTGTTCATCGGTGAGCCGGCGGATTCCCGCGGCCGCGAGCGCTAGCAAATCCTGCATTTCGCTCCCTGTGAACGCCCGGCCCTCCGCAGTCGCCTGGATTTCCACGAAATGGCCGCTGCCGGTCATGACCACGTTCATATCCACTTCCGCGCGCGAATCCTCTTCATAAGCAAGGTCTAGCAACGCGCGGTCATTCAAGATACCGACGCTCGTGGCCGCCACTGAGTCAATCAGCGGCGAACTTTTCAGGATGCCCGCGGCCGCCAGCCGTTCGAATGCCAGCGCCAACGCCACGAACGCCCCGGTGATCGAAACGGTTCGCGTTCCGCCATCGGCCTGAATCACGTCGCAATCCAGCCAAACGGTGCGTTCTCCCAGCGCTTCTTGGTCGGTCACCGCGCGCAGCGACCGGCCGATCAGTCGTTGAATCTCTTGCGTCCGCCCGGACTGCTTTCCCCGCGCGGCTTCACGCGGCGTCCGTTCTTCTGTCGCGCGCGGCAGCATGCCATATTCGCTGGTCACCCAGCCTTTGCCGCTTCCTTTCAAAAAGGTCGGCACCCCATCATCCACCGTAGCCGTACAAATCACACGCGTATTGCCCAGCTCGATCAGCACGCTGCCCTCCGCCGTTGAGATGAAATCCGGGGTGATTTTTAGCGAACGCATCTGGTCCGCGGCTCGGCCATCACTTCTCACTTGCCCTCCCGCCCTGGTTCCTTCACGCCCCATGCATTCCCTCGGTTGTCACCGCTGCGCCAGTTTGACGGTGCTGCCGTTCAGTGTCAACGGAGGCAAAGTCAAAACCCCTACTTTGCCTGCGGCTGGTGCAGCCGCAGGTGTCGTCGGCGTCCGTCCCATCCCCGCATTCACGACAAATGTGCCCGTCAAATCGACATGTCCCGCAAGTGTCTCCACTTCCTGCCCATGAATCAGGATTTTCAGCCGCTTCACCTGTGGCACATTCGCTTCCAGGGTGCGCGCCATGGAATCAACAGCTAATTGTTCGCTGGCGATTCCCGATGGCGTGGAAGTTGCCACCGCTTCGGAAAAGTCGGCAATCGCTGTGCCGTCCGGCAAAATATAAAACGCCAGCAGCACAGCATCCGGCGGCAGCGTGCGCAACTCGGCGTCTACGGGGCCGGCCAGCAGTGTGTTCAGCACCTGTTTCGAACGCAGCAGGGGGTCGCTCGAGAGAGGCAGCTCCACCACTGCGGGAGCCAGCATTGAATTGTCCGTACCGGAAAGCCAGAAGAGCCTCGCCTTTACGCGCGGATCGGCGGGGTTCATTGGAATCGGTTGCGACAATTCGCGGCGCGCTTGCTCTTCGCTCTGCTGCTGCAATCGCGCGGCGCGTTTCATGCGTCTGCGAAGAATCGGAACAAAAATCGCTGCTCCAATCACGGCAAACGCCAGCAGCGCGCTCAGCCAGAATTTCCACCGCTCGTTCACGGCAATGCTCCGCCCGTGCTTGCCATTACATACGACGGCTTGAAAGCCACGACTCCTCGCGCGACGGCGTCCGCAACTCCCGGCGCCATGTGGTCCAGGTCTGCGCGGTCGTTCACGACCACGCTTGAGACTTCCACGGCAATGGCAGGCGCAGCCGTTGTCCGAAGCTGTCGTATTGCCGCGGTTTGCGCCGTATCCGGCGATCCCTTGAACTGCTGTGTGAGCATGCCCTGCACCAAATCGCCAAGCTTCCGGCTCAATCCAAGAAACGGGGCCTGGGCCCGGTCCCACGGAATGAGCCCATTAGCCGTTGTCACCGTCGGAAGGTCCGCATTCACATATACGCGCACGGTTCCCGGCACGCCCGTCGAAGAAATGTGCAACGAGATGAAAATCGCCCCACGCTGCGCATTCGCGATTGCCGAGCGGTCATCGAAAGACGGGTTATCGTTTCCTTGTCGCGTTTGCACCACCTGAAATCCCTGCTGCTCCAGAGCGCGGCGCATCTGGGCCGCGAATTCCATCACAATTTCGCTTTCTTGAATTCCGCCGGTTCCACGGGCGCCAAGGTCCGTCCCGCCGTGTGCGGGGTCTAGCGCCACAACACTCAGTCCTCCCTGTGTTGCTTGCGCGCCGGGCAGGGAGCCGGCTGGCGTTCCGCTCTGTGCCCCGGGCACAGCAGAAGTACTCGATGACGCGCTGGCGGCCACCGGTCGTTGCGTTTGTGAAGGAATTTGCAGGACGAGTGCCATCACCGCGCCTGCAAAAAGCAGGGATGTCATTCCGGAGATGATAAGGAATCTTAACCGCTTGGAGTTTCCCACATCGAGCAGCATAGCAAATCCAGCCACCAATTCGCGCCGTGCGATACGCGTGGCCGTCATGAATCAAGAATGGTCGCGGATAAGAGGCTCTTCCAACGGAAGACTCTTTCCGTGAATTTAGTGAGCCGCGGTTTCCGTTGCAGCTACTGGCTTCAAATTGGCCTTCTGAAGTACCGCATTGGCATTTGCCAAATCCTTGTTTTGAAGCTCCGCCCAGCGCGCCAGCGTTGCTTCCGCGGCCTTGTCCCACTTTGCGCTTGCCGTGTTGGCATCCTCTGTGGGCGCCACATCGGCGCTCTCTACGATACTCATCAAGCTATTCAAAGCCGATGCTACTTTCGGCAGCGGCTCCTGTTCCTTGCTCGGAATCGCCAACCCGAACAGGCCGAACCCGCCATCGCGCTCCTGTGCGGTCATTGCTTCCAGTTTCTGACTGAGTTCTTCCAGAGCCTTGGCCACATCAGCTTTCTCGCTCGCTTCCTTCTTACGTGCGTCAATCTGCTTTCGCAGCTCTGCAATCTGTCGTAGCGCCATCGAAACTTCGCCCTCCCGTGCGGAAAGTTTCGTCGCCATCTCAAACTGTTGCATCAGTGCTTCCTGCGGCGTCTTCACGCGGGGATCCATTTTCACAGTCAGCGTTTGCGTGCTGTTCTTGCCGTGCGCGGTCAGTTGCACGGTGTAGTTTCCCGGTAGCGCCAGCGGCCCCGACGGCCTCCAAAACGACGCGCGCACGCCCTTCGGCAGCGGGTACCGCAGGTCCCACACAAATCGGTGCATTCCCGGCTCCGTGGAAAGCCTTTGTTGTTCACGGACCCAGGAAGCAGGGAAGGGCAGGTCGTCCGGGTTCACTTTGCGAACTTCGTCGTCACTGGAAAAGCGCCTCACCAGCCTCCCGTTGCTGTTAAAAATTTCCAGTTGAATCGGTCCTACTGTTTTTTCTTTCAGGTAGTAATCCAGAATTGCGCCATTCGGCGGATTCTCCGCTAGCGCCTCGTCATCCGGCACAGGCGTGCCCTGATCGCTTCCTGACCGCACCCGATACGCTGTCGCTGGGCGGTAGAGCCATACGTCCGCCGCCGCTGCGCGCGCATCGATCTGCCTTAGTGGCGTCACGTCATCCAGCACCCAGAACGAGCGTCCAAACGTCGCAATCACCAAATCGTCTTCATGCACCACCAAGTCGCGCACCGAAGTCACCGGCAGATTGAGTTGTAGGGATTGCCAGTCATCGCCATCATCAAACGAAACGTACACGCCCTTTTCCGTGCACGCATACAGTAGGCCTTTGCGAAAGGGATCCTCTCGTACGCAATTCAGAAAACTTCCATCTGGTATTCCGTTCGAAGCGCGCTGCCAGCTCTTCCCGAAATCCCGCGTGCGATAAAGATATGGCTGATAATCCTCCAGCCGGTGGCGGTCTACTGCAGCGTACGCCGTGCTTGCTTCCGAATGCGATGCCTCGATGTGCGTCACCTTGCTCCACGGGGTCAATTCCGGGGGCGTAACGTTTTGCCAGCTTTTCCCCTCATCCTGCGTCAGCTGGATTTGTCCGTCATCCGTTCCCGCCCAAATCTCGCCCTCTTTCACGTACGATGGCCCAATCGTGTAAATCACGCCGCGCCGTTTCCCCACTGGCGCATCCGCCGCTGTTGCCGGGTCCAAATTTGATGGCACGCCCGAGTCCTCGCGCGTCAAGTCCGGACTGATCTCCTGCCACGAACTTCCGCCATCTGCAGTTCGGAACAGAACTTGCGAACCGAAGTAGAGAACATGCGGATCGAGCGGAGAAAAAACCAGCGGCAGCGTCCACGTGCGACGGAAGGATCCGGATTGCGCAATCGTCGGCGGCATTTCCTGATTCTGCTCCGTGCTGAGATCTTGCCGCGACACAAATCCACCAAAGATTACGCCCGGATTCAATGGATCGGGCGCAATGTATCCATTCTCATCGCCCGCTTCCAGCGGCCGCCAATCATGAAAATTCAGAAAACGGTATTTGCTCTGGCTCGGGGTCGCCGCCGGTCCGCTATCCTGCTGTGCTCCATACACCCAATACGGAAACTGGCTGTCGGTCGCTAGGTGATAGAACTGCGCGGTCGGCTGGTTGAACCATGAACTCCACGTCTCTCCGCCGTTGTGCGTCACCACTGCGCCCTGATCGCAGCTCAAAATCATCCTTTTCGAATCGTCGGGATCAATCCACAATTCGTGGTAATCCGGGCCCGTCGGATCGCCCTTGAACACGCTGAAGCTCTTTCCACCGTCCACTGAACGGTAGATTGAAGTGTTCGGCACGTACACAATGTCTGGATTCTTCGAATCGATAGTGACCTCGTTGAAATACCATCCTCGCCCCCAGATGCGGTGGTCCTTGGAAACTTGCTGCCAGTTCTGCCCGCCATCCTCCGAGCGGTACAGTCCGCCTTCCTTGGCATCCACGATCAGATAAATCCGCTTGGCATTGCTCAGCGCGAATGCAATACCCATCCGTCCAAGCCCTTCCGACGGCAGTCCGTTTCCTTTCACGGCCTGCCAATGGTCTCCGCCGTCGGTCGAACGATACAGGCCGCTGCCCGGCCCATTCGAAGGTGGGTATATGCTCCAGGGTGGCCTGCGGGTCTGCCACAGCGCGGCGTATATCGTCTTCGGATTTCCTGGTTCGAACGCCAGGTCAATTGCGCCCGTGTTTTCGTCATGGAACAGCACTTTCTGCCAGTGAGCCCCGCCGTCTTTCGAACGAAAAACGCCGCGCTCCTGGTTTGGTCCATACGCGTGCCCTAGCGCCGCCACAAAAACACGGTTCGCATCGCGCGGATCGACAAGAATCCTTGCAATCTGCCGCGAATCGCTCAATCCAATCTGCTTCCACGTCTTTCCCGCGTCCGTGGACTTGTACATCCCATTCCCCACGGAAATGGACGACCGCATGTCGGCTTCGCCCGATCCCACGAAAATCACATTCGCATCCGAAGGCGCCACCGCAATCGCGCCAATCGAGGCCACCGGCTGTGCATCGAAAATCGGCTTCCAGGTTCGCCCCGCATCATTGGTCTTCCAAACGCCGCCACCGACGGCTCCGAAATAGTAAGTTTCCGGCTGCCCACGCACGCCGGTCACCGCCAACACGCGTCCTCCACGGAATGGCCCGATCGATCTCCAACGCAGCTCTTGAAACAGTCTCTGGTCGATTTGTTTTGTCGTCTCCGGTCCGGCCAGCAGCCGGACGGACGTACTACCAAGAAGCAACAGAGACACAAGAGCAGCAATGGGGCGCAGTTTCAAAATCGTATCTCCCGAGGGCATTTAACGCCTTGGAACGAAGCGTCGAGTATATCTCATGGCCCCAGGAACAGAGCCGCAGCCTGGGTCTTCGGGTTTCGAAAGCCAGGGTTTTTGTGAGACGGTTATTGTCTAAAAGTGTTTTGCATAGCAAACTAGCTTGCCGCACAAGCTAGCTTGTGGGCGGCCATATTTCTTGTTCTTCGGACTTTCTCCTGTAAATCATTAAGAATGAATAAGATGCGGTTTAGTGCCCCGCTTTAAGCGGTTTCTAGTTCCTCGGCTTTCCCAGCCACCACCGGCTTTGCGCGCAGGATTCTCAGCTTGTTGCTTACCAAGTAGACCGCGAATCCAGCAAACATGATCAGCGCGCCGAACAGGAGCCCGTTCATTCCCAGCACCGTTTCGTGGTTGCTCTCCACGACCGCGAGCAGGAGCAAGAGCAACGGAAACACGCCAGTCAAAACCGCGCCAGTCATCCCGCCCGGAACTCGAAACCCGCGCTTCAACTCCGGCTCTTTGATTCGCAGCACCACGAGCGTCACGAACTCGAGCATCAAGCTCGCGCCATACAACATAATGTCCAGCGTCACGAGCCGCTTGAAACCCAGCCCCAGACAGCAGGCCCAGCACGCCGCGCAAATGAGGATCGCCAGCCATGGCGCATTTGTCCGCCTGCTCGTCTTGCCGAACACTTTCGGCAGCATTCCATCCCGAGCCATCGCCAGCGGCAGCCTCGAGTAACTCATCACCAGCGCGTTGAACATGCCAAACGCGCTCATCATGCCGCCGAGCACAATGAGGAATCGCAGCCATTCGAATCCCGCGATTTTTCCTCCCAGTGCTCCCGCGACCGTTGCCCACGACCCATCCTCACCGAATAGGGCAGAAGGCGCCCCCGTCAAATACACTGCAGCAAATGGCAGCACGTAAGTCAGCGCAACCAGAATTACCGCCGCGATCATCGCCTGCGGATAGGTGCGCTGCGGACGCTCCACTTCTTGCGCGATGGTCGACGCGTTGTCCCATCCCATGTAGTTCCACATGGCCACCAGTACGCCACCAAGCAAGCCGAGCCCGGTTGCCGTAGGCACGGCGTGAGGATCTGCCATGGTACCTAGCTTAAATGGCGCCAGCACTACTACAAGGGCGAACGGCGCCGACAACAGAAAAAACAGCCATAGCGAAGTGACACCTACGACCCGAATCCCCGCGAGATTCAGCGCCGCGCAAGTTACCACTACAAACAGGCCGGCATAGATTCCATGATTTGCCGTGCCGAACCAAGGCAACATTTGCTTCAAATAAAACACAAACAGTGTTGGGTAAATCGCCATGTCAAAAATGCTGGCAGCTAGTGACAGCCAGGCTTCTTGAAATCCCCAGAAGTTCCCCAGGCCCCGCCGCACCCACGCGTAATACCCGCCCTCCTCAGGCAGCGCACTCGAGAGTTCGCCGATCATGAACGCGGTCGGCAAGCTCCACAGCACCGGTAGAAACAGCAGAATCAGGATTCCTCGGCCATACCCGGCGCCATGAATGATTTCCTCCGTGCCATACGTCCCTCCGGACACCATGAAGAAAGTAGCCGCAACAAGAGGCCAGAGTGTCAATTTCACAACTCTCTTTTTGGTGATGGAAACATCCCGGGAAGGGAACTGCGCGGGAACCGATATCGAACTCAATTTTACTCTCGTCCTCCTAAGGGAGACTCGCTCTCGTCGCTGCGGAAAAGCGAGTTCGCAGGTGCAGAATACAGGAGTCACTTCTGCATGCAAGAGAAAAATGCATCTCGTACGAGAATTTTCTCCGGCCTCGCTGAGCGTGCTTTCGTGCTTACTCGATCGCCTTCGCGCGGTTACTCTTGCCACTCCCGATTTCTTAGAGCAAGGCGCGCAACTTTGGTTGTCCTCCAAGCCCCCCGCCGTCCTCCAGGCGGGTATCTCGCGGCCCCACTTTCTCGCGTGACGTTTGACATTTCCGCTCGTCTTTATAGCCAGGAGGTTGAGATGGTGTCATTTTTGCAAAACCTTCGCTACGCCTTTCGTCTTCTTCGCCTCAGTCCTGGCTTTACCATCATCTCCATCCTTACCCTTGCGCTTGGCATCGGCGCCAACACCGCCATTTTCCAGCTCATTGACTCCATTCGCCTGCGCACGATTCCGGTCAAGAACCCCGAGGAGCTGGGAACCATCCGCATTGCCGACCGCCATTGGGGTTCCGGCCAGTTTTCGAGCCAGTATTCCCAGCTTACCTTCCCATTGTGGGAGCAGATTCGGGACCGTCAACAAGGCTTTGCGCAAATTGCTGTCTGGAGCGGCCAGCAATTCAATCTGGCGACTGGCGGGGAGGTTCATTACGCCAAAGCCCTTCGCGTCAGCGGTGAGTTTTTTCAGGTGCTTGGCATTAGCCCGCTTTTGGGCCGCCTCCTTGGTCCGGCCGATGACCTGCCGGGCTGCGCCATCGGCGCGGCGAACATCAGCTTCGCCTTCTGGCAAGGGAATTTTGGCAGCGATCCCTCCATTGTGGGTAAGCGGCTCACTTTGGACGGGAATTCGTTTGAGATCGTCGGCGTTACCCCACCAGGCTTTAATGGGATTTCCGTGGGCGATACATTCGACGTAGCGGTGCCGATTTGCATCGAGCCCATTGTGAGCCCGCGGAATAACCGGCTCACGATTCGTCATGCTTGGTGGCTTGCTTCCATCGGACGCTTGAAACCAGGCTGGACCATTGCGCGCGCCAATGCACAAATCAACGCGGTCACCCCCAGCATCCTGCAAGAAACGATTCCCCCGTTCTATGACTCCGAAAGGGTAAAGAAGTACCTCGAGTACAAATTGGGAGCGTTTTCAGCAAGCACGGGATTCTCATCATTGCGACAAGATTCCGAAACCCCACTTTGGCTGTTGCTGGGAATTTCCGGGCTGGTATTGCTGATTGCGTGCGCCAACCTGGCGAACTTGATGCTCGCCCGCGCCAGTGCCCGGGAACGCCAGATCACCATCCGCCGAGCGCTTGGAGCGTCGCGCTGGCGAATGATTCGCGAGCTGCTTTCCGAAAGTCTTCTGCTCGCGGTCGCCGGCACTGTTTTCGGATTGTTTCTGGCGTTTGCGGTGAGCCGCCTGCTTGTGACGTTCATCAGCACACCGCAAAGTCGAATCTTTCTGAACCTCGGGATGGATTGGCGCGTGCTGTCTTTCACGACAGCGCTCGCGGTGCTGACAACCGTCTTCTTCGGATTGGCGCCGGCCGTGCGTGCTACGCGGGCAGAGCCTGCTACGTTGCTGCAATCGGGTAGCCGGGGAATGTCTGGAGGCCGGGAGCGGTTTAGTCTGCGGCGCACTCTGGTCGTTTCGCAGGTCGCACTTTCCGTGGTGCTGTTGATGGGAGCCCTGCTTTTTGCTCGCAGCTTGCGCAATTTGACCACACTCAACATAGGTTTCCAGCAGAATGGCATTCTAATCACCAGCGTCGATTTCAAACGCCTGCACATTCCCGAGGACCGATACGTGGAGTACAAACGCCAGTTGGTCAAGTCCGTTAGAGCCATACCCGGTGTGGAATTTTCCGCCAACTCGATCATGGTTCCCTTTGGGGGCGAAACGTGGAACGACGACGTACTCGCGGAAGGATCGGACGAACAGCTAGGTGTTGCCTGGGAAAATTTCCTAGGACCCGGCTATTTTCAAACTATTGGCACACCTATCCTCGCGGGCCGGGACTTCGATGACCGCGACACCGCCACATCAGTCAAGGTGGCCATCGTCAATCAAGCTTTTGTCCGCAAGATTCTCAAAGGCACAGATACGCTTGGCAAGAGGTTCCGAATACACGAACCGCCAGGGAAGCCTCGGCCTCTCTATGAGATTGTGGGAGTCACAGGGGATAACAAATTTCAGGACATGCATGAGGAATATTTGCCGTTCATGTATTTCCCCGCTACGCAGCAGGAGAAGCCGGCCCCGGACGATCAAATCCTCATTCGCTCATCGCTGCCCCTGACCAGCCTCATCGCCTCGCTGAAAGGAACGATTGCCGGTGTGAATCCCGGCATCGACCTTGAATTCAAGGCCTTGAAGACAAGAGTTCACGAATCGCTGCTGCAAGACGAACTCATGGCCACTCTCTCAGGTTTTTTTGGATTCTTGGCCGCGTTGCTCGCTGCCATCGGGCTCTACGGGGTAATTTCCTATATGGTGGTGCAGCGGACCAAGGAAATTGGAATTCGCATGGCCATCGGCGCAAAGCGTGTGGACGTCGTGAAGATGATTCTGCGCGAAGCGGGCATGCTCACCATCGCGGGCTTGGTGATTGGCACAGGCTTGGCCTTGGGCGCCGCCCAAGCGGCCAAGTCATTGCTCTACGGTTTGAAGCCCCGCGATCCCTTGACGCTGGTCATGGCCGTTGTGCTGTTGAGCGCCGTCGCTACACTGGCGAGTTTCTTGCCGGCGCATCGCGCCTCCAAGCTTGATCCGCTGACAGCTTTGCGTTATGAATGATTTTCTGAGCACGAGCTATTCACCTTGCTCGTAGCCCCTCGCAGGTTCACACACTGCATCTTTCGAACTACTCTCTGGCTATCGTTCTGCTAAACTACGCCACCGGTTTGCATTCCGTTCTCTTCCGAGGAGTTTGTGCATGAAAACGATTCGCTGCCTTGCCTTCGCATCTCTTGTTCTGGTTCTCTGGCTGCCTATCCAGGCGCAGGAACCCGCGTCAAAACCGGCTCCGGCTCCTCCGCGCGCGATCACCATTGACGACTTTTTCCAGATTCGCGACGTCTCGCAACCGGAGATCAGCCCGGACGGTCAATGGATTGCCTACGCAGTTCGCACGCGAATGCTGAAAGAAGACAAGAACGAACAGCGCCTCTGGATGGTTTCAACGCACGGTGGCGACGCCATTCCTCTTAGCGCCGAAAGCGTGTCCTCGGGTCATGCCCGCTGGAGCCCCGACGGGAAATACATTTCGTTTCTCTCCGCGCGCGATGGCGGCAAGAGCCAGGTTTGGCTGCTTGACCGCCGTGGAGGCGAAGCCGTTAGGCTGACCGACGCCGCGCAAGGCGTGGACGACTTCGAGTGGTCGCCCGACAGCAAGCGCCTCGTGCTCATCCTTCGCGATCCCAAGCCCGAGGACCTCGAAGCGGCAAAGAATAAGGAAAAGCCTGCTCCTGCCACTCCGCCCAAGCCGAAGACTCCGCCGCCCTTCGTCATCGACCGCCTGCAATTCAAACGCGACACCGTCGGCTACTTGGATCGTCGACGCACACACCTCTACCTGTTGGACATTGCGGCGAAAAGCACGAGGCAAATCACTTCCGGGGATTTCGATGACAACGAGCCGGCGTGGTCGCCGGACGGCAAATCTCTTGCCTTCAGCAGCAACCGGACACCTGACCCTGATGTCAACTATGATGTCAACATCTGGGTGGTCGCTGCGGACAATACCGATAAGGGCGCGCACCTCACGCAAGTCACGACCAATCCCGGCCCTGATACATCACCGGCATGGTCTCCCGACGGCCAATGGATCGCTTACGTCACCGAGCTCGACCTGCACCTTTTCTATTACAACACCCGGCACCTTGCCGTTGCTCCCGCGACGGGTGGCCCGGCAAAGGTCCTCACTCTGGCATTTGACCGCAGCATTCACCGCCCGCGTTTTTCTGCCGACGGACATTCCATCTACTTCGTTGCCGAAGATGACGGCATGCAGAGCCTGTGCCGCATCCCGGTGGCTGGCGGCGAAATGACGCGACCCATTGGTGGGCGCCTCGCAGTAGCAAGCTATTCGCTGGGCAAGGACGACGCAATCGCCGCGCAAATCAGTACCATCGACCGCCCCGAAGAAATATTCTATTTAGCCAATGGGGCCAAGGATCCCATGCGCCTCACAAAAACCAACGACGCGCTCTTCGCGCAGCTTCGCCTCGCACAAGCCGACTACGTCCACTTCAAGAGCAAGGACGGCACCGCCGTTGCTGGCTATCTGTACAAACCGCTCGATTACACACCGGGAAAGAAAGTCCCTACCCTGTTGAATCCACACGGCGGCCCGGTGGGGCAATACACCGCTTCCTTTTATCACTTGGCCCAGCTTTATGCCGCGAACGGCTATGCGGTTCTTCTTCCCAATCCTCGCGGCTCCTCCGGCTATGGCCAGAAATTCTGCGCTGCGATTTACGCCGACTGGGGCAACAAGGACTACCAGGATGATGTCGCCATGGTGGATTACGCTGTCGCGCAAGGCATCGCCGATCCCGATAAGCTTGGCGTTGGCGGCTGGTCCTACGGCGGCATCTCCACCGACTTCATCATAGCCCAAACTAACCGCTTCAAGGCCGCCATCTCCGGCGCTGGAGTTGCCCTCATCGCCAGCTTCTACGGCCACGACCACTACCAGCGCGACTACGAAATCGAGCTCGGGCATCCCTGGGATCACAAAGAGGTCTGGGACAAAATCTCACCCTTCTACCGCGTCGCGAGCATCGCCACTCCCACTCTTTTCATGGGTGGCGACATCGACTGGAATGTTCCTATTCTCGGCAGCGAACAAATGTATCAGGCGATGAAAACGCTTGGCCGCACTACCGAACTCGTCGTCTATCCTGGCGAGTATCACGGCTTCACAGTGCCGTCGCATCTCAAGGACCGCATGGAGCGCTTCATGGCGTGGTACAACCACTACGTCAAAGGCGACTCTGCGCCAGCGCGCCCGGCAGCTCCCGAGATCAAGACCGCGGGGGGCGAGTGATGCGTTTTGCTGGGCGAATGCTTGCTGTTCCGCTGTTAGCGCTTGGGTTCTGTATTTCTACTCTCGCCCAATCTTCATTCAGCGTTGGCACGGCTTCGGCCGCGCCGGGGCAAAAAGCTACTGGCCATCTCGAAGTGCCCGCTGGCGTGGATGCGGCCACGAATATTCCCGTGGTCGTTGTAAACGGCGCCAAGCCCGGCAAAATCCTCGCGCTGGTTTCAGGAGCGCACGGCACAGAGTACGTTTCCATCATCGCCATCGAAAAATTGATCTCGCGGCTCGATCCCGCGCAACTTACTGGCACGGTCATCCTCGTTCCGCTCGTCAACATCGCGTCGTTCGAACAAAAAGTTCCCCACGTCAATCCCATGGACAACAAAAGCATGAACCGCTTCTACCCCGGTAAAGCGGATGGCACGCAAACCGAGCGCGCGTCGTATCTAATTACAAAGCAAATCGTCGACCGCTGCGACTACCTCATTGACTACCACGGCGGCGACCTCGACGAAAGTCTCAGGCCATATGCGTATTGGGGTCCTACGGGGCACGCGGAGCAGGACCGCATCTCGAAGGAGATGGTTCTCGCCTTTGGCCTTGACCACATCATTATCTGGAGCGAGCGCCCCACCGATCCGAACGCTACGCGCTATCTCGATAACACCGCCACCGTTCACGGCAAGCCCTCCATTGTTGTTGAAGCAGGGCACGCCGGAACGGTCGAGACAGACGACGTCAACCTTCTCGTCAACGGCACCCTCAGCACTATGCGCGCTCTGAAAATGCTTCCGGGCGAGCCGCAGGTCATTGAGAATCCCGTGTGGATTGAGAAACTCTCCGACGTTCTCGCAGACGGTCCTGGCATCTGGTATCCGCTCGTCAAGCGTGGTACGTACGTTTCAGCGGGAATGAAGCTGGGCACCATCACGGATTATTTCGGCAAGGTCATTGCCGAACCGCGCGCCCCGGTCACGGGCGTGGTGCTCCACGTCAACGCGGTTCCCTCTCTGAAGAAAGGCGACAACATCGCCGACTTAGGCGTCATCGCTTCTCACGCCCCTTAACCTTGAAAGAGCGCAAACAAAAACGGCGCTCGCACCCTCGCAAAGCGCCGTTCTCTTTCCACTTCAAGAATTCAAGGGCTTAATTCTTTGTTGCTACCGCCTCCCGGTGATCTTCCCGCGGGGTCATGGAGACAACCGTGTACTCGCGTTCTTTGCCGTCTCCTTCGGCAACTTTCAAGATCAGCTTGTCCTTATGCAGCCGGAACTGCGCCGTTTCTCCGATGGGGAGCAGCGCAGGATGCTTTTCGTCATTCGGCCTTATCCGGTAGGTGACTTTCTCTGTTTGCAGAACATATTCCTGGCACAGCACTTCCTTCGTTTTCTTGCTCTGCGAATCGGTTCCTAGAAGCTCGCCAGCCACAGACTTCCCACCCTTTTCCTGGATACCGCAGGGCGCGGAGTCCATCCGCAGCAAAGCCCCTTTTTGATAGTCGTCGTGGTCTTTGGCCGCACAGACCCCGGCAAGCAATAGGCAGCCTGCGAGCGCACACAGCTTGGTGTTCATAGGCTTGTCCCCTTTCCTCACAGAATAAGGGGACTGGCCCGCCCAGAAAATAGCCCGAGTGTCCCTCTGTGCTCAATTTATCAAGTCGGGCGGCGCGCGTTAGGGCAAATTCGATTACTCTTGGAGGACGGGAGGAACCTCATGGCGGCATTGGCTTGGCTACTCGGCTTGTCGTTGCTTCTGATCGGCTTAGTCCTTTTGTTTCTATGGCATCCGAGGATGGGGGAGCTGTTCCACGAGCACGTGCGGGATCGCCCCAAGCGCCGCCTTTTCCTTGCTGCCGTTGGGTTTTTCCTGACCTTGGCCCTGGCGCGTTCCATGGCTTACGCGGCTGGGCGTGGGATCGGCCCATTCCACTACATCTACATTCGCGGGACGCATGTCCATCACCTGGTTTGGGGGATCCTCCTTCTGCTCGTGGTTGGGTTTTGTTGGTTGATCGAGGTCGGAACAGGCACGAAGGGTACGTCTCTTTTCGCCAGTCGGCTGATGTCTCTACTTTACGGGGTCGGCGCGGCCCTTACGCTGGACGAGTTTGCCCTCTGGCTCAATCTTGAAGAACGGGTCTACTGGACGCGCGATGGCCGCGCCAGCCTCGACGCTATCCTGCTCTTTGGGGCAGCCCTGCTCATCGGTATCTGGGGCAAGAACTTCCTCAAAGCCCTTCCTAAGGAACTCTTCCGACTTAAGCACAAAAGAACCTGAGGCCTGCCTCAAGCTCGCTCTGTTTGATGCTTATGCCACCACTCCCTCAGCTGTGTGCACTTTCCTTGGCCATCGAGAGAGATGACGAAGATTCCATCCAGCTTGGTTGCAGTCCCGGCGGAACTCGCACAAACGAAGCCCACCATCGGGCAATCCCTTGCTCTGGCGTCACGGCTAGAATCTCGTATTCGAAGTGAATGTCCTCTTCCGTTTGCGCCACATTCGTCCAATACTCGAGGATGGCCACCCGCCCCCGCATCGGCTCGACAAAGGGGGTGACTTGATACGTGCCATCTTCCGCGTAGAGCTCGGCTGCTGCCTTGGCATCGCGCGCCTCCCACGCCCGGCCATATTTCTGCAGCCAATCCGCGAATGCTTCTCGTGTTGTGTCCATCGATTTCTCCGCCAGCCGCCTTAAGACTGCGCCACTTTTGCACAGTGGTGCACAGCTTTCCACAGCCAAAATTTCAAGTTTCTCTTGCCAAGAAAAGACGCCAGGTTTACTCTGCCGCACAGATTGAGCCGGGAAGCCTCAAAAACTTTGCGGCACAATTGAAAGAGGGCGCAGCAGTCTAACGGCTGATGCGCCCTCAATCTTTTTGGCCCTCCGGTCGTGCTCGCCGATATTCGCCTTCCCGCCCCGGAGTGTTTCCAAATATTTGCTCCTACTTGCTTGGCAGAGTATCCTCTCCGATTTCGGGGAGGTGGCCTATGCATTTGTTACGTCAGCGTCGTGCACGAGCGAACTGGTCCCATTGGGGAGCCGAAATCGGATTCATCCTTTGCTGGATTCTCACTGTTCCGGCGTTTGCGGACCATTCCAACAAAGAAGCAGTCACGTCCCCCGATCCGCAGGGCGGTCAATCCTTGGATCAGAAACTCTTTGGCGAGATGCGTTGGCGCTGCATCGGGCCTTTTCGCGGCGGCCGCACCGTGGCGATTTCCGGCGTGCCGCATCAGCCCAACGTTTTTTACATGGCCGCGGTCAACGGCGGAGTCTGGAAAACCACGGATTTTGGGAACACCTGGAATCCCATCTTTGACGATCAGCCTACTGGTTCGGTGGGCGCGCTCGCCGTGGCGCCCTCCGATCCGGATGTAATCTACGTCGGCAGCGGAGAAGGCTTGCAGCGCCCGGATCTCGCTACTGGCGATGGCATTTACAAATCCACCGACGCGGGAAAAACATGGACCCATCTAGGATTGCGCGATGCGCAGCAGATTGCCGCGATTCTTGTCGATCCCAAAGACCCGAATCGCGTCTTTGTCGCTGCGGTCGGACATCCCTATGGCCCGAACGCCGAACGCGGGGTTTTTCGCTCCACCGACGGCGGCCGGACATTCCAGAAAGTTCTCTATAAGGATGAAAACACCGGGGCCGCCGACTTGGCGTTCGATCCTTCGAACGCCCAAACCATTTACGCGACGCTCTGGGCTGCACGCGTTGCGCCATGGGAGATTCGAAGCGGGGCTTCGTTCATTACAGCTGGCAGCGGAATTTTCAAGTCCACGGATGGGGGAACGAACTGGCGTCCGCTGACAAAAGGATTGCCCGGCGCTGAGGATGGATTGGGCCGTATCGGGATCGCTGTTGCGTCGAGCCAGCCCAGTCGCGTCTACGCTTCTGTGGAAGCGAACAAAGATGGAGGCGTATACGCTTCCAATGACGCTGGGGAATCCTGGAAGTTGATCAATTCCGATCACCGAATCGGCGGGCGTGGGCCGGGAGCGATGGGAATTGCGGTAGCACCGGACAATCCCGACGTTCTTTATGTCGCGAACACGACGACCTGGAAATCCACGGACAGCGGAAAAACATTTGTAGGCTTCAAGGGCGCTCCGGGCGGGGACGATTACCAGCGCATCTGGATCAGCGGCGAAAACCCGCAGATTATCGCGCTTTCAAGCGATCAAGGCTCGGTAATCAGCGTAAATGGCGGTGCGACGTGGAGTACTTGGTACAACCAGCCAACCGCGCAGTTTTATCACGTTACGACCGACAATCGCTTTCCTTATTGGGTTTATGGTGCACAGCAGGAAAGCGGCTCGGTCGCAACGTTGAGCCGCAGCGATTTTGGCGAAATTACGTTTCGCGATTGGCGCTTGCCGGGAATTTTTGAATACGGTTACATGGCTGTCGATCCGCTTGATCCAAACGTTCTTTACGGCGCATGGCTCACGCACACCAAACAGGATATCAGCGAATACGCGCAGGTCACGCCGGAGCCGATTCGCCGTGGAGAATATCGCTACGCCCGGACGCTGCCGGTGGTTTTTTCGCCGCTCGAGCCGCACACCCTGTACTTTGCGGCGAATGTACTCTTCAAGACCACCGATGCGGGAAACAGTTGGCAGGTGATAAGCCCGGACCTGAACCGCGAAACGTACGAAACTCCGGCCAATCTGGGAGCCTTTGCGGCAAGCGATCCCGAAAAAGGAAAACACCGCGGCGTGATTTATGCGGTCGCGCCTTCGTTCAAGGAAGCGAATACGATTTGGGCGGGCACCGATGACGGCTTGATTCACATCACGCGGGACGGCGGAAAATCCTGGCAAAACGTAACGCCGCCGCAACTGAAACCGTGGAGCAAAGTCTCGATTATCGAGGCTTCCCACTTCGATGCAGGAACGGCATACGCGGCAATCAATTCTTTCCGGCTAGATGACTTGCGCGCGCACATTTACCGCACACGCGACTTTGGAAAAACGTGGGTGGAAATCACCAAGGGTATTCCTGAAGGCGCCGCCAGCAACGTGGTGCGCGAAGATCCCATTCGAAAGGGGCTGCTGTTTGCGGGCACGGAAGGGTCGGTCTATGTTTCCTTCAATGACGGCGAGGACTGGCAGCCGTTGCAACTCAATCTTCCGCACACATCCATGCGCGATCTGGCGATTCACGGAGATGACTTGATCGTCGCCACGCACGGGCGTTCGTTTTGGATACTGGATAACACCACGCCGTTGAGGCAACTGAATGCGGACGTTGCCAAGGAAAGCGCTCATCTCTTCGCGCCGCAAACCGCGATTCGTTTCCGCTGGAACCGCAATCCGGACACGCCGCTGCCGCCAGAATTTCCTGCAGGGAAAAATCCGCCGGACGGTGCGATCTTTGATTACGTTCTTGGGGCGGCTTCAAAAAATCCAGTGACGCTGGAAATCCTTGATGAGCAGCAACACGTGGTGCGCCGCTACTCCAGCGCAGATAAGCCAGAGCCCATGGAACAAATCGCCAGCGAACATCCCATTCCTATGTATTGGGTGCGGCCAACACAGATTTTGTCAGCCGAACCCGGGATGCACCGGTTTGTTTGGGATTTGCATTACCCGCCCCCGCAATCGCTTGAACATGAATTTCCAATCTCTGCGATCTATCGGGACACGCCCAAATATCCGCTGGGTGCTTGGGTACTGCCAGGAAATTACACGGCGAAGCTCACAGTGAACGGAAAAACCTACACCCAGCCGCTGGTTGTGAAAATGGATCCACGAATCACGACTTCCTCGGCGGATTTGCGAAAGCAATTCGAAATGGAGAGCGGTTCGGTGGAAGGGATGAATCAAAGCTACGAAGCGCTCGCGCAGGTTCGGTCGTTGCGGGCGCAATTGAAAGAGCGTGCCGCGAAAGTGGGGAAGGGCCCAATCGCAGATGCGATGGCAGCACTGGACAAAAAATTTGCAGAGTGGGAGGGTGCGGCGCAAAGCAGTTTCTTTGGCTTGCCGCCAAGCGAGAAGCGACCGGAGAACTTTTCAACGCTGAACCAGCACTTTGCGGGAATCCTTGGCGTTGCCGACAGTGCGGATGCTGCTCCGACAACCCAAGCCACCGCCGTGTTTAGGGAACTTAGAGCCGCGCTGGAGTCGCTCCAATCTCTTTGGAAAAAGATAAAAGAGGAGGACGTTTCCACGCTGAACAAGGAACTAAAGAAATCGAGGCTATCTGAAGTGGACACAAGCAAACCGCCATCGGAGAACCCTTCGGGCAGTCCCGATGGTGATGACCAACCATGAGAGACGAGCGTGGAGAGGCGAGCAAGCCAATGAAGATCAAGAATGACTTTTGAAATGCACCTTGTCCAGCGCTGCTGCCCTTTCATTGGCCTGCCCCAGAAACTACCTAAGATTGCGGTGAGGGTTTTTGCAGTTCCGCCAAATCCGCCAACACTTCGGCACTGTGCCTTGAGGGATCAACCTTCAGATAAACCTTTCGAATGACGCCCGCGGGGTCGATGAGAAACGTATGGCGCGCGGAAAGTTTGGCCACGCCTAGATCGACCACAGAACCATACCGTGCGGAAAGTTCACAGTGCAGGTCAGCAAGCAGCTTGAAATGCAAGCCTTCGGCAGCGCAGAACTTTTCGTGTGACACTGCATCCTGGCCACTAACGCCGAGAATAACTGCATTTTTCTGCTCGTAGAGCGCGAGGTCATGCTGGAAATTACGCGCTTCTTTCGTGCAGCCGCTCGTGAAATCCTTGGGATAGAAATACAAAACTACCCATTGACCGCGAAAATCGCGCAAGCTCAGCGGTTTGCCGTCTTGCGCGTTCAACGTGAAGTCTGGCGCGGGCGCGCCGGCGACCGGTGCCTTCGCTGCGTTGTGCGCGGCGCGCACAGCAGCGATTCCCACAACTAGTATGACTCCCACAAGGAAAGCAATAATGATGGTCAGCATTCTCATCTCGCACTATTCCTTTTGACTGAACCAGCCAAAGCCCAGACGTAGTTGAACTGTGTTAATGCCCGGATTGAGAGTCGTCAGGCCGGCATTCGAGATGTGCATGTAGCGGACCTCAGTGCTGAAGTTGCGCTTGGACCGCAGAAAATGCAGGCCAATGGCACCGCCGCTGGTGAAATTAATCCGTGAAGTTCCCGCGGGCACTTGTGTATTTGTGAGGAGAGTACCGCCGCCGATCTCGAAATAAGGAACAACGCTGCCATGCGTATCGAACACCCATTTGAACGCGAAAGGATTCACGCCCACGCCGTAAGCGGTGTTTTGCTTTTGAAAAACCAGGAAGGCCGGCACTGCTTCGATAGCATATTCCAAACGGCCACGCAGAAAGCTAGGCCCATGAGGCTCCGTGAGAATCAAACCGTAACGCAGGCCAACATTCCACAGGCCATCGCTGGCCTGGCTGCCATTGGTGCCATGGCCTCCGCCGGTCCAAATCTGGACTTCATGCTCCCCATCGACAGGACCCGCCTGCGCGTGGGCCAAGGGAACACACAGGAAGAGCACAACAGGTAGCAGAGCTGAAATTGTTCTCCCCAACAAAAAGTCTCCTTCAGGAGCTTCGATTCCGGGCTGCGAAATTGGATGCACAGAAGATATAGAAAAATACAGCCAAAGGCGAATCTCTTCTCGGGAAATCAAGGAGATTCCTGAGAGCGACGCCATCACGGCAGGCGGATGGAAAACTTCTTGGCACTGAGGCGAAAGTTTGCTAACTAAGTGGGGCAGTTTTCGTCCGAATACCAAAGGGTGTGGCGCCTGAGTCCTTTCCATCTGCTGTAGATTCACGTAGCGACCTTCTTGGGGGAACGCATGACAATACATACGCGTCGGGCTCTTGCGGCGAAATTCGCCGAAGTTTATCCTTTTTTTCTGACGGCACTCGCCGTATTTCTGTCGCTCGCAAGTGGCGCGAATGGGCAGACCGTGGATGAAGTCATTGCCAAAAACATTCAAGCCCGCGGAGGGCTGGAAAAGCTGAAAACAATAAAGACCTTGCGTACGACCGTAAAGTTCAGCGACGGCTCGTTTCGGGCGGAGTTTCGCCAGGAAAACAAGCGGCCAGGAAAAGTGCGCGAAGAGTTCATCGTCCAAGGTATGGCGCAGATTCAGGCGTACGACGGGAAGACCGGCTGGCAGATTTCGCCATTCAGCGGGCGGAGAGATCCCGACCTGATGTCGCAAGACGACATGAAGAGCTTGGTCGTGGATGGAGACATCGACGGTCCTCTGGTTGATTACAAGGAGAAAGGGCACAAAGCGGAGCTGGTGGGGCACGATTCGATGGAAGGAACGGACTGCTACAAGATTAAACTCAGCATGAAGAACGGAGACACTCGCTACTACTATCTTGATACGGATTCGTATCTCGAGCTGAAAGTAGAGGTTCAAACCACCATTCGCGGCGGACTCCAGGAATCGGAGCTCTATTACGGAGACTACGAGCAGGTGAATGGAATCTATTACCCGTTTGCCGTGGAGCAGGCGCAAAAGGGTAGTTCTTCGCGCGCGCAGTTCTCCGTCGATAAAATCGAACAGAATGTGGATCTGGACGACACACTCTTCGCCATGCCTGCCGCGAAAACGGAAGCGAAGAAGCCTTCAGCTGGGAAATAATTCGCTGGAACAAGAATTACTTTGATTTTCCCAATAACAAAAATGTAGTTGTGTTACATGATCGCCAAGGACAACGCCGCCATGCATAAATCGATTCGCTGTTTTGCCGCTGTGATGATGTTAGTTGCAGCTTCGCTGATTCTTGAGACAACCTCGCGCGCGCAAGATGCCAAATTTGATTCGGACACCATCTCCGGCCTCGGCGCGAGGAACATCGGCTCCGCGGCCATGAGCGGCCGCGTTGCGGCCGTCGCCGCGGTCAAAGAGAATGGCCGCCTCGCCGTCTATGTCGGAGCGGCCAGCGGCGGCGTCTGGAAATCGATTAATGGCGGCACGACCTTCAAGCCTATATTCGACAAAGAATCGGTGCAATCGATTGGTGCCATCACGATTGACCCGCACTCGTCCAAGACCATCTGGGTGGGCACCGGCGAGGCCTGGACGCGCAACAGCACTTCAGTTGGCAACGGCATCTACAAATCCACGGATGGCGGCGACAGTTGGCACAACATGGGATTGCCGAACTCGGAGCGTATTTCCAAGATTCTGGTGGATTCGAAAGATAGCAACACCGTTTATGCCTGCGTGCCGGGAAGGCTGTGGAGCGACAGCGAGGACCGCGGCGTCTACAAAACAACGGACGGCGGCAAGACCTGGGAGAAAATTCTCAAGGGCCCGAATCCGTCGACGGGCTGCTCGATGATTTCGATGAACCCGCAAGACCCCAAGGTGCTTTTTGCAGCCATGTGGGATTTCCGCAGGAAAGGCTGGACTTTCCGCTCCGGAGGGGAAAGCCCGACAGCGCCGAGCGGCAGCGGCTTCTTCAAGACCACGGACGGTGGAGCAACTTGGCAAGACCTGGATGACAAGAGTGCCAAAGGATTGCCAGCCAAGCCATGGGGACGCATCGCTGTCACGGTCGCTCCTTCGAAGCCCGACGTTGTCTACGCCATGATCGAATCCACGCGTAGCGCGCTGTTTCGCTCCGACGACGCCGGAAAGACCTGGCAAGAGGCTGACCGCAGCAACTGGATGGTTTGGCGCCCATTTTATTTCGCGAATCTAATCGTCGATCCGAAAAACGAAAACAAGGTTTACAAGCCCGACCTCACCTTGATTATGAGCGAGGATGGCGGCAAAAGCTTTAGCGGTATTGGCAACGCTGCGCATGGGGATTTTCATACGGTTTGGGTAAATCCCGACAATACCGATCATCTCATCGCCGGCGACGATGGCGGCGTCTGGTACTCCTACGACGGCGGCAACACCTGGTGGAAAGGCAACAATCTGCCGGTTTCGCAGTTTTATCACGTGAGCGTCGACAATGCCGATCCGTATCACGTTTTTGGAGGATTGCAGGACAACAGTGTTTGGATGGGGGATTCGCAGTACCCGGGAGGGATTTCCAATAGCCGCTGGGAAAACTTGTTTGGCGGAGACGGCTTCTGGGCGTTTCCCGATCCCGCAGACGCTACCTATGTCTATGTGGAATCGCAGGGCGGGTATCTCGGCCGCGTAAACCTCAACACGCTGGAGGGTCGGCCGATTAAGCCGCAGCCCAATTATGGAGAAGGGAAGCTCAGATTCAATTGGAACACCCCCATTCACATCAGTCCCAACGAAAAGGGCACAATTTATGTCGGAGCGCAATTTCTATTTCGTTCTCGCGATCACGGCCAAACGTGGGACCGCATCTCTACGGACTTGACCACGAACGATCCTGAAAAGCAGAAGCAGGAAGAATCCGGCGGCGTCACCGTGGACAACTCCTACGCCGAGATGCACACCACCATCTATTCGATCAGCGAGTCGCCGCGCGGTGGACAAACCATCTGGGTAGGAACGGATGACGGCAATTTGCAGCTCACGCAGGATGGCGGAAAGTCATGGGCGAATGTCGTCGGCAATGTGCCGAACCTTCCGAGATTCTCTTGGGTTTCGTGGGTCGAGGCAGGACTTTATGACGCTGCTACGGCTTATGCGGCCTTTGACCGCCATACATTTGGAGACATGGAGCCGCACGTCTACAAAACCACAGACCACGGTAAGACCTGGACCTCCATTGTTGCACCCGACAGCGGCGTGCGCGGCTACGCCCACGTCATCAAAGAGGATCCAGTTGCTCAGAACCTTCTGTATCTCGGCACGGAGTTTGGCCTGTGGATTTCCTTGGACAGCGGCAAGCATTGGGCGCAGTACAAAGGCCATGAATTTCCGAGCGTAGCCGTCCGCGACATTGTGGTGCATCCGCGCGAATCAGACCTCGTACTCGCCACCCATGGACGCGGCATCTGGATTGTGGACGACATCACTCCGCTGCGAAAGCTGACCGCTGAGGTCATGGGCCAAGATGCCGTTTTCCTTTCCGCCAAGCCCGCGCAGCAAAGACTCGAAGCGAACGGCGGCTGGGCGGACGGAAGCGCGGTGTTCACGGGGCCGAATCCACCGGACGCGGCGCTCATCACCTACTACCAGAAGAAGCGTCATATTTTTGGGAAGATGAAACTTGAAATCTTCGACGTGCAGGGGAAACTCGTGGACACGCTGTCGCCGAACAGCCGCCGCGGCGTCAGCCGCGTGGAATGGCCCATGCGGATCAAGGCGCCGCGGGTGCCGCCCGCAGCCACTGCGGCGTTTGAAGCCGCGCAGGGCCCGCGAGTTTTGCCGGGCACCTACACAGTAAAGATGACGAGAGGCACGGAGACCTATACGACGCAGCTCGTGGTGACCCTCGATCCCCGCGCGAAATTCAGCCTCGAAGACCGCAAGATGGAACTGGAGGCGGCAATGCGCGTCTACAATTTGCTCGGCGACATGAGCTTTGATGTTGACCGCATCAACGGCGTTCGCGATGCTCTGGCCGATCGCAGCGGAAAGGTGAAAGGCGACGCGGCCTTCTCGAAGCGCCTTCAAGACCTCTCGCAGAAAGTCGATGAATTGCGCAAGAAAATTGTGGCCACCAAGGAAGGCGGGGCTATCACCGGCGAGGAGCGCATTCGCGAGAAGACCGCCGGCCTTTACGGCGACCTGATTTTTTACGAGGGGCGTCCCGCCGATTATCAAGTGGCGCGGATCGACTCGTTGCAGAAAGAATTGGGAGATGTCGAGAGCGAATTCGATGGCGTCATTGCGAAGGAATTGCCGGCGCTGAACAAATCGCTGGGCCAGAAAAAACTCCAGCCCATCCAGCAGTTGACCCGGAAAGCCTGGGACGCGGCGAACAGCGATTCCGGTAGCGCTGCCATAGCAGCAAGCGCCTCGCTGCGCGAACGGGATTAGCTGGGTTGCCCAAATATCACACGCATACCATCAATTGACCGGCAGTTTCCTCTTTCCGCTACGTCCTCAGTTCACCGTAGCGACCGGACTCTTCCAGTCCTGTTCGCGCATCCAGCGCGCCGCTCAAATGACTTGGACAACCCAACTATAGGCCAGCTACAAGCCCGGGCACGAACCGCCGAACTCACCAGACGTCGATGGATTGGGCTTATGAAGCTGGATGTTACCTCCGCCCCCGTCGCCAGCGGAACAGGGAGCGTATGAGCCTAGGTAGTGAGGAAAGCATTCCGTCGTGGTGTCATAAACGATGGCGCCTGTCGCCTGGCTTCTCATGCGGATGTCGAACTGATCGTTGACGCCCGGTTCGCCGAGGTCTTCGGCACGAATGGCAAAGTAAACGTCACCGAACTGATTCGTCCTGGCATTCCCACAGATTAGACGCGTGCCAGTAGGTTGGTGCGTTTTCGGATCAGTCCCTGTGCCCTGGTCCACGAACTCATAAGCTGTAATTGCAGTCCAATGGGCATTCAGGCCCGTGCCATGGTCCTGGTATTCGAGATGGCCCCAGGTTGGCGAACCATGTTTGCATCCGCCGCCGACGCCGAAGTTTGCCTTGGCGCCGTTATGCACGATCCAGCCTCCGCCGGTTAGGAAATCGCATGGCGGTGTGGCCCAAGCTTTCACGGGGCTGGGCCTGACGAGCAACACCGCCGCTGCCAAGAGCAGCCCCGTTGTTAGAATTCCTGAAACAATTCCAAGTCTCGTTGTGCTTTTCTCATTCATTGTTTTTTATCCCTTCGATTCGAGGCCACTTGCGCGGCGTTAGGAGATGCCTGCTGTCGCGGAAGCGAGCACCAGATTGGCAACGCCATTCACAGTCACGTGAAGCGCGTTCACCACAAAGGCCCCAGTAGACGAAACAGTTTGTTCGTTGATGACCATCTGGCCGCCGGGAATCGAGACGGTCTGGTTCGGAGCGCCGCTTATGGCGATGGGAATTC
Source organism: Acidobacteriota bacterium (assembly GCA_003223295.1). Taxonomy (GTDB): domain Bacteria; phylum Acidobacteriota; class Terriglobia; order Acidiferrales; family UBA7541; genus Acidiferrum. The sequence goes on from QHYM01000117.1 coordinate 34,977, forward strand.
CATTCACCACAAGATTATCGAGGCTTGAGCTTCCGCTAGCCGCAGCGCCCAGCACTTGCGTCGCTTGGGCCATAACGAGATCGGCGGAAATAGAGACTCCCACGAGGTTCATGCTTAAGCTGCCGAGCGAGGCCACAGAGTCCACTTGATCTGGGTAGCCGATTGTGGCTGCCGAGAGAGTCCCCGCACTCAACAGCGCAGGCACGCTTCCGGTCAATTGAGACGCATCCTGCGCATCCGTGGTGCTTGCGAGAGGCGCCGTAGAGGCCAGCGTGGTTGTGGTGGCCGTTCCGAGAAGCCCGAGCACGGTAGCTTGTACTACTGTCGCTTGTCCCGTAACCGTGCTGGCAGTTGCGAGTTGCGCCAGCGCAGCCGTAGGCCAAGTCAGCAGGCCGGCCAGTAGCAGTGCGACGACTACCGGGCCCGACCTTGTGTGACGTTTTCGATGCATACACTCCTCCTTATTTTGAGTTCCCTATTTCGCTACCTCGGGCTGGAGATTCCGATGGCTGGAAAGCAGGTGTCTCTTTCTTTGTGCGTGAATGGTCTAGTGCCACTTCCTGCCTCCGCGCGGACTCTCGGTCGCGCAACCGAGTTTTTGAGTGATGGAGTCGATCTTACGGACTTCATCCACTTGAGGAACTACACAAGCTCTTGAGGCTTGTGCGCGTAGAGCTTAAGAACTCACGGGGGACTGCACAATCGGATATGGGCTTGAAAGAGGCCTGAAGAAATATTGATCGGAAGGTAAGTAACTTCCCCTAAGACTAAGTAACTTCCCGTAAGGCAAAGACCCGCTGGATTGCAATTAGGGTCCGGAATGAGGAAATAACTGACTCGTGTTTTCCTGTTGCGGCCCCGCTGGGCACAATTGATACTCTTTTCACTAGGGTCGCGACAAAGTAGCTCGCAAAGAAACCGTGATGATAGGATGTGCGATGATTTGTGCGAGGCAATGGAAGATTAACTCGAAAACAATTTCAGATTTCTGACCAATGAACCTCTCTGCATTCCCTGCAATAGGCGAGAAGAAAACCCTTGCCGCAATTTGTCTGCTTATTCTGAGCATCATGATCGTGGCCGCGTTCTGGCCCTTTACTCCGCATCCGGCGAATCATGTGGCTTGGCTGGGCGATGAGAATGGCCTCCGCTTCAGCGGACGTGGAATTATTTTGAGTTCCAGAGCTTTCGAGTTTCCGGGTTCCGGAACACCGGCCGGCGTAAGTCTGGAACTATGGCTCGAGCCATTTCAGGAAAGGTATTCCACCAGCCTGCTGGCATTCTCCTCACCCGCCAATCCGGAGCAATTCCGGCTGCGCCAATCCCAGAATTACTTGCTTGTTCTGCAAGAATCGTTGCCTACCAGCCGCCACTCTGCGATGACATCGCTGTGGGTCCCCCACGCATTTCAAGCCAGGAAGCGAAGGTTCATCGCCATCACTTCCGGCGCAGAGGGCACGACTGTCTACCTTGATGGAATTCCGGCAGAGAAGTCTTCCAACTTCAAAATCGCAGGCAGAGATTTCTCTGGCCAACTCATTGTGGGCGGCTCTCCGGTCGCATACGACACTTGGGGCGGAAAGTTGCTGGGAGTTGCGCTCTTCAGTCGCGAAATCACGCCTACCCAAGTGTCGGAACACTACCAGGCTTGGCTCAAGGTGCAGCCGGAGGTAATTGAGAACGACGAGCCCATAGCCCTATACACCTTTGGGGAGAGAACCGGAGGCATCGTTCATGATCAGATCATTTCCGGTCCCGAGCTTGTGATTCCGGAAAGCTACTACATCCCCTACAAACCATTCTTGCAGGCTCCTTGGAAGGAGTTTTATCCCAATAGAGCTTATCTTCGAGGACTTATCATCAATATCGTTGGGTTTGTTCCTTTCGGCTTCTTCTTTTGCATGTTTCTTTCTTCGGGGCAGGCCAGCCGAAAGACGATGATTGCAACCATTGTTCTGGGAACGGCCTTTAGCTTAACGATCGAAGTTCTCCAAGTATACATTCCAATGCGTGATTCCGGCACCACCGATATCTTGACGAACACGCTCGGAACAGCCATCGGAGCGATGCTGTGTCGCTGGGCATCGTCCTATGTGTTGCTGCCCGAAAGGAAATTGTGGCCCAACTGCCCCCTCGCAGGGGAGGAGTCGAAGCGGAACCATTAGGTAAATTACTGTAAGCAATGCACCTACAGCGAGGACAATACTGGTACCTGACCTAAAACTGAACTGCCCGATACTGGCTCATCGCCACTTTTCTGATTACGTTGGTTCGAGCGGGAGTTGGGTCATACGGCAGCCAGTTAGGTCAGCCCTCGATGCTGCCTTAGTGTTTAGGAAGATAAATGGAATCAAAAAAGACGGGATTCACATACTCCCGGTCAGTTCAGATGCGTTTGCAGCTTTGCTTACCCGCACTTGTTCTGTCCCTGGCAGTCGTATTCGCAAGCCTCAGTCTATCTAGCTGTGCCGGG
>QHYM01000439.1 GCA_003223295.1 Acidobacteriota bacterium
TTCTCCTTTGTGGACACGATCATTGTGTCCACAAAGGTCATCATTCATGCCTACCCACACTTCGTCCAGACGGTCGCGCTTTGACGCTTACCTTCCGGATGATATGGAAGAGGGTTCAGGAACCTTGGACTCCCAGCAGAGAACGCTTTGGCGCTGCAAGGCAACTTTCGGGCAGCGAAGGCAAGTGCGAGGGGAAGAAAAAAATGCGTGCCGAACAGGTATCGCGGAAATACCGTTTAGATGACGGAGGTGTTTCTGAGGCTTCGTCGCCAGGCCCCTCATTTTAGCAATGGTTTCGGTTTCTTGAAAAAGCCCGAGCCCATTTTTGTGGCGAATACCAGGCAGTTTGGCCCGGCCTTCTACGGACGCAAACAAGGAGGAACTCGGGCTCTTCCCAAGGAACATCGTGATATGCGGAGTTTATGAACGCACTTGCTGGATTCCTCAACCACTCCTGCGGGAAAAGAGCGATCGTGTCGTTCTCCGTTATTCTCGGGGCTACTTGAACTTCCTTGCCGGAGACGGCCGCATACAGGGCCGCGGGAAGATCATGCCCTGCACCCAAACGGAGGTGTCCGACCTGGGTTGCTCGAGGGTTTATCTCGATAAGAAACGGTGTTCCAGATTGCTCCTCCAGAATGAAATCGAACCCGTGCAGGCCAGAAAGGCCGAGCCTGCAAACGAGTTTTTCTGTCGTTGTTGACATGTGGGTGTTGTCAATCAAACGCAGAACCGTGGAGGGTCCACCGGAATCCTGCTTGAGGAGCACTTCAAAATGAAGGCTGGCCAATATTCGGCCCTTCCAGCAGGCTACGGCACTAGTTGCCTCCCTCCCTGGCACAAATGTTTGGACATTCACAACATATCGCTTGCGCAGTAGCGCTGGACAAAGCATGGCCATTTCCTGGTCGAAGAGTGCTCTCTTGAGGGCTCGAGCCAACAGAGGGGGGGCCTCAAGCATGCGCAGGGCACGTTCTGCCTCTTCGAGCGTTCGAACGATCCTTACGCCATCGCCGCCGGAGGTTCCGTTGGCTTTCAGAACGGCTGGAAAACCAGGACAAGCAGCCCACTCTTCTAAGTCTCGTCGACCGGCGATAACCGCGGTTTTTGGAACGCGGATCCCCTCCTCCTGGGCCAGCCCCATAAGGGCTGTTCTTGCATAGACAATTGGAAAGCTAGCGGGGGCGCCGAGTGATTTTTCGATGAGCGCACAGATTGATTCTTCAGCTTTTCCATGATGACGTTGTTGAAGGTACAGATCGTGCAGTTGCAGGGCCGCAAGGTCGTCACTAGGGATCACGAGGTCGGGTTTCGATGAAGCAATGGCGTTCGTGATCGACTCTAGCGGCGTCCACCAGCTGTAGGGATATACTTTGCGCACCGCGCGAGTCTTTGCGAGCGGGTGGCGGGAGAGACAGACAGCTTCCAGGTTGCAACCTACTTTTGCCATGGCCATCGCCAACCGGGCCGGTGAAAACGACGGAGAAGTAGAAATGATAAGAATAGTGGGCTTCACGTTGGAAATAATTCTCTCACAGTTAAGCAACTCAACGAGACTCAAGAACTTTGGGCCAAGACCCTAACGAGCTGAGGCTTCCGGCTCCCCAAAACACGAGTCGCGAGTGTCAGGTATGGGATTTGTACTCAAAGCCCCGGCACCAGGCAAACTCGCAGGATACCGATTCCCGGTTCATTTCCAGATTGAAGACATCCCCAATAGCCGCCGCAACTGTTGTTTGCGCAGATAGCTTCTCAGTGCCTGGTCTCCGATAAGCGGTGTATGTCGCATTACGCATCGCAAAAAGCCGTAGGCCACGCCTAAACTCCGCAGCACGAAAGGGAAATCGCAAATATTGCGGATACACTTGAGGAAGAAGAATAGTGGGTGATAGCCCACAATGTAATCGGCTTCGCCATCGTTAACTGCGTTGCCCCATGAACCCCAGGCTGCTCCTGTGGCACGATTATGAACCAGCATCAGATCGGGAAAAGTTCGAGTGGTCCAGCCAAGCTGATTGGCTTTCAACTCATCCAGGGTGTCCCAGGCAAGTCCGCAGAACAGCCCCCCCAGACTCTCCCAGCATTCCCTCCGGTATATCTTTGTGGCGCCTCGAACGTGGAAAGAGGGATTCCTCTCCCAACGCAAGCGGTTCCCAATTTTTCTGTATACCTTTCCTCCGCCGATCCCCAGCCGTGGCGCATTCCGGAAGTGTTGGAAACATCTCTCAAAATAGTCAGGTGCAAAAGTCAAGTCACCATCGAGGTTCACGAGATAATCCCAATCTTGCCTTTGAAGCAACGGGTAGGCATCGAGAAATGCTTCGACGCCGCCCCCGGTCGAACGGTAACCCCGGTTTTTTCGATGAAGGGTACGAATCCAAGGATGTTCTTGTGCGTATCGGCGGATCACCGAAGAGGTCGAATCAGTTGAGCCATCGTCAACGATAATCCACTCGATGGGCCGAATTGTCTGATACAACACCGCTTCGATCGTTGCGGTGACGTATTGTTCTTCGTCGCGGACGGGAGTGATCACGCTGTATTTGTTGGTCGAGGCTACATCCACCGAAGAACAAGACTCGCGCCGGGAATCCGGCAATTTTGGAGGGATAGATAACTCGTCAGCTTGCATTGCAGCGCTCGTAATCATTTTACACGGCCAGGCACTTTGCAAGGCGCTCTCCGGCAAGAGACGTGTCCAGAGGTCAACTCTGCGCTATTCGGTTATCGGCTCTCGGTGCCCACCAGAGCCAGTTTCCGGCGGCTCG
>QHYM01000118.1 GCA_003223295.1 Acidobacteriota bacterium
CATTCGCCGCGTTCGCCCCACTACCAAGCCATCGGCCCTCCCCGACCTCTGCGACGCCATTCTTGCCAACGTGACGAGGTTGACCTCCGCCACTGAATCCGTGACAAACATTCCTTTCCGATGACTATGTATTCGCTGAGCGCATACGGAGAAATGATCGGGGACAGCGATCGTTTCAACGCCTATGCCAAGGCCATCGCCAGTGCCGTCCGGCCGGGTGATGCGGTCGTGGAAATCGGCTGCGGGCCGGGCGTGTTTTCACTTCTTGCCTGCCTCGCGGGAGCAAGGCGCGTCTACGCGATCGAGACCGAGGATATCATTCATTTGGCAAGAGAACTTGCCTCAGCAAATTGCTTTACGGATCGCATCGAGTTCTTTCAAAGCGATTCGCGCAAGACACAGTTGCCGGAGCGCGTAAACGTCATTGTTTCCGACATCCGGGGCGCCCTCCCTCTTTTAAACCATGCGATTCCGTCGCTGGAGGATGCACGGCAACGATTCCTCCTTCCGGGAGGTGCCATGATCCCGCAACGCGACGTTTTGAGGGCCGCTCTGATTGAGGCGGATTCGTTTTACTCCGGGCTTGTTTCACCATGGCAGAATTCAGTTCGGGATACGATCCTTTCCCCGGCGCTTTCGCTTCTCCTCAATCGGCTCTACACCTCGAGATTTGGGAGCGAACAACTCCTGACGACTGCACAGACTTGGGGAGTGTTGGATTATACGGCGGCTAATTCAAGGAGCGCGGCGGGCGAATTGCTCTTTCATGCGGCCCGAAGCGGGATTGCCCACGGAGTCTGTTTGTGGTTCGACACAAACCTATTCCGGGATATTGGATACTCCTCCGGCCCCGGAGCTGATAAAACCGTATATGGCCAGGTATTTTTGCCCTGGCCGGAGCCGGTTCCGCTAACCCAAGGTCAGGAAGTCCAAGTGGGGCTACATGCGGATCTAGTCGGAGAAGATTATGTCTGGCGGTGGGAGGTGAAAATTCCTACCGGCGGCAATGGGGCTGGCCCCCAGTTTCAACAGTCAACCCTTCAAGGCGCTCTACTCACGCCAAATTCTCTAGAGCGGCGCGCTGCCGATTTCGTTCCCGCGCTCACTGGGGAAGGGCTCCTGCGGCGCAGAGTTTTCGAGCTGATGGATGGAAGAGCTTCACTGCAGGAAATTGCGCACAAGCTGGCAGCCGAGTTTCCCCAACGTTTCTCTAGTTGGCAACGAGCCTTGTCCTATGCTGGTGCCGTCTCGCAAGAGTTCAGTCGTTAGATTGCCGGAGGACTCCTTCCTACGAACACATCGCCGGCACCAGGCCGCTCTTACAATGGCTCAGTTTTTCCCGGAGCGGCTATATTTTCGCGCTAGCCGGAATGGGCGGCGCAACCCATCCAGGAATCGGTTGTTGCTAACTTTGCTGCGGGCCTGCCAGTCTTCTTCTGTCGGCGACAAAGAAAGTCTTAGCAGGTAAGCCGGAGCCGCGAGGAAGCTGCCGCGCATGCGCAGCCGAAACGCTGCGCGTTCGAATAAACCGGGTGGCGCATAACCGGCGGCAGGCAGCCAGCGCAGCACTCGCGCGGCAAGCTTTGCGGCAGCGGTGTCCTTCCGCATGCGGGAGGAAACTGCTTCAGGTAGCTCGGCGTGCAACACGTCCACGGCGAGGTGCAATCCGGCATGCAGCAAATGCTCCGCCTGCACCCTTCTTGCGGATGAGGCGGCACGTTCCCAATCAATGTTCGTTTGCCGCAAAACTAGCCCCGCGACGTCCGCGATCCAGCTCAACCTTTCCCAGAAATGCTTCGCGCCGTGGATGCAGATAAGCACTAGTTCGTCTTCTACGCTCGGCGCGGGGACTTCATGAGCATCGAGGCGCACCAGAATCTGCCGCGCAAAGAAATCCTCGATGGGAAGTGGACGGGGAAAATAGCGCAACGTCAAGTCGTTGTGGAGTTCCACGAGCAGCTTCGCATCGGGCTTGGAGAAGAGGTACTGCCCGGGAATCTTGCCAGCGTCAATGGCGCTGGGAGAGACTGCCGCTTGGTAGCCGGAGCCAATCATTAACTCCGTAGCACGGCGAATGTCAGGCTGGCGCACGAGGAGATCGAGGTCGCCGTAGCTGCGCACGGATGAGTCGCCATACGCCTGGGCGGCCAGCACGGGTCCTTTGATGACCAGCGCGGAAATTCCCTGCGCGCTGAAAAGCTGCAACAGGCGAAAGAGTTCCGCGGTCAGGCGGAGAGTCAGAAAGTTCTGTGCGCGCCGGTTTTCGACAAGCGTTTGCTTGATCTCTGCTGGAACCGCCGGCGCGTTGCTATCGTTCAGGCAAGCCGCGAGCTGCCCGGGCACGCCGTGTTCCTCGGCAAGCAGCAGCAGGCGATGCCAGTCGACGGCAGGAAATAGTTTCAGCAACCGCTCTGTGTCGCACCAAGGAGAAGCGCATTCCCGCAACGCGGCCCAGTCGCGTTCGAATGCGCGGATATCGGACAGACGCGCCGATGTGAGCGGTTCAACCATAGTGGTATGTGCGACTATAAGCCAATGCAGGTGGGGTCGCGCGGGCCATCCTCGTGATGAGGGTCCTGTGAGGTGCGTGATGCCTACTTGCCTGAGCTAGCGCTCAGGCTATCGCCGTCGCGGCCGCGCCGCCGGATGTCGATCCCCAGGCGCTTGATTTTCTGGTTCAGCGTGGAAAGCGGGATGAGAAAACGCTCTGCGGCTTCGGTCTGGTTCCAGTTGGTACGCTCGAGCATGTCAACGATGATGCGGCGCTCGATTTCGTCCATGATCTGAAACAGCGAAGGTTGTGGACTATCGGCCGCGGTGCGGGACCCGGGCTCTCCTGGAAGCGCTGGGAGAAACTCCGCGAGTTGCAGGCGCACGCCGCGCACGATTTCCTTGCTTCGAATGCTCTCCGGGAGCAAGTCCACGTCAATACGGTTCTGCGTCGAGAGCACGACGGCGCGCTCGACCACATTCTCGAGCTCGCGCACGTTACCGGGCCAGTCGTAATCCATGAGCAACTTCATGGCATTCGGCGTGAATTGCAGAAGCGCGCGGTTATTTTCCAGGCAGAAGCGCTCGAGGAAATGCAGAACGAGAAGCGGCACATCCTCACGGCGCTCGCGCAGCGGTGGAATACGCAGGTGAATCACGTTCAAGCGGTGAAACAAATCTTCGCGGAAGCGGCCCTCGCGCACCAAGGTGAGCAGGTCGACGTTTGAAGCGGCCACAATGCGCACGTCCACCTTGATTTGTTCGGTGCCGCCGAGGCGCATGAATTCGCGCTCTTGAATCACACGCAGCAATTTGGCTTGCGTTTCCGGGCTGATGGTCGCGATTTCGTCAAAGAAAATCGTGCCCTGATCCGCCACTTCGAACAGACCCTTTTTCGAGGCTACGGCGCTCGTAAAGGCGCCCTTTACGTGACCAAAAAGCTGCGATTCCAGAAGATCGACGGGAATGGATCCGGTGTTCACGGGCACAAAGGCTCGGTCCGCTCGCGGAGAAGCGGAGTGCAGCGCCTTGGCGATGAGCTCCTTGCCCGTGCCACTCTCTCCGCTGATGAGCACAGTCGAACGCGAAGGCGCCACCTGCGCAACGAGATCCAGCAGTACCTGCATCTTGTCGCTCTTGCCCACTATGTTGGGGAAATTGAAGCGCTGCTTGAGGGCCCGTTTGAGATGGATATTTTCATCGCGAAGCCGCCGGGATTCCACGGCTTGAGCGACCTGCGCGAGCAATTCGTCGTTGGACCACGGCTTGGTGATGTAATCGATCGCGCCGTTCTTGAAGGCGGCGCGCGCCATGTCAATGGAGCCGTAAGCGGTAATCAAGACGACGGAAAGGTCGGGGTCGCGCCGGCGAACTTCCTTCAGCATGTCGAGGCCGTTGCGGTCCGGCAAACTGACGTCCAGCAGCAAGAGATCGAAGGGATGTTCTTCCAGCTTGGCGAGTCCGGATTCGCCCGTATCGGCGCTGGCGACGCCGTAGCCCTCGCCCTTCAGGAGAAGTTCCAGGCCTTCTCGGATTTCAGATTCGTCGTCGACAACAAGGATGGAACCTTTAGACATGAGCCGCTTTCCTGGCCGCGGGGAACTCGACGTGGAACGAAGTGCCCTTTCCGGGCGTCGAGCGCACATCAATCTTTCCTGCGTGCTCCTTGATGATTCCGTAGCTCACCGAGAGGCCCAGGCCGGTGCCCCGGCCATTGGACTTGGTGGTGAAGAAAGGATCAAAAATGCGGTGGATATCTTCGCGCGGAATTCCCGCGCCGGTATCCGCGATTTCGATTTCCACGCTGCCGTTATGGGCAGCCGTCCGGACTTCCAGCATTCCGCCGCCAGGCATGGCATCGCGCGCATTCAAAAACAAATTCAGGAAAACCTGTTGCAGCTTGTTTGCGGAGCCGTGCACGGGCGGCAGCGACTCGCCGAGCTCCTTCAGCACTTGAATCTGCGAGGCTTTCAGAGGATGCGCCACCAGCGAGAGAGTCTCTTCCACCACGCGGTTTACGTCGACGCTTGCAGCTTCGGCCGCTCCCGTACGCGAAAAATTGAGCAGATTATTGACAATTTCGCTGGCGCGAAACGTCTGCTTGACGATTTTGTCGATGATCGACTGGCGCGGATCGCCCTCAGGCATCTGCTTGGCCAGCATCTGAATGTAATTCGAAATCACCGCGAGAGGGGTATTCACTTCATGCGCCACGCCGGCGGCGAGAAGCCCGAGGGAGGTCAGCTTCTCCGTCTGGGTCATCTGTTCTTCCATGCGCTCGCGCTGGGTCACGTCGTCGAAAAGCAATAACCGCCCGATGCGCTCATTCGACTTGCTTACCAGCGGCGCAATGGAAACGTTCAAAGTCAAATGTTTTCCCTGATGATGCAGCCTCTGCTTATAGATGCCGGTGATGTGTTCCCGGTCACCGCGCGCAGCGATTTCCTGCGCCAATTCCTCCGGAAGCAAAGAGCTGAGCCTGCGGCCAACCGCGTCGCGGCGCAAAACTGCGAACAACTGCTCCATGCGCGTGTTCCAGGATTCGACGATGCCATCCAGATCCACGGCGAGTACGCCGACGTTCAGGGATTCCACGATGTTCTCGCTGAAATCCTTGAGACGTGCAATTTCCAGGGCCTTTTGTTCGAGAGAGCTGTAAAGCTGTGCGTTGTCGAGCGCCACGGCGACGTAGCCGGCGATGGTCTCGACCAGCTCGACGTCGTCGCTCGACAGGAAATCGCCATCGACCGTTTTGCCGAGGCCGAGGACCGCGACGGTGTGCTCGCGGATGCGGCACGGAACAAAGTAATTCAGATCTAATTGTTCGAGCGTCCAGCGCACCGAGTCGCTGACGTCTTTCACCGCACGGGGCGACTCAAAAAAGAGCGCCCCGCGCGCGAACTCGAGCCGGGCCGGATCGAGGAAACCAAGATCCATGGATTCCGAAAGCCGCACGCCCATGGAACGCGCAATACGCATCCTGTCGGGTTGCTCGGGGTCATGCACAAAAATCGCCAGGCGGTCCACCAGCAAGGTCTGCGAGATGCGGTCCATTACCGAGCCCAGCATCGGATCTAGCCGCACTTCGTTGGTCAGCGTGCGGCCAAATTCGATCAAGGTGCGGCGGTAGTCCAGGCGGTCGCGGTAAAAGAAGCGGTCCAGGCGCCCTTGAATCCCTTCGCGCAAAGGCTGGAACAAGAAAGCCGCAATGACGATGGCGATCATACCGCCCACGGGCCCCGTGGCTGGCGCGTGGAACAGGTAGGTAATCAACGCGACTAGCGAGAAATAAACGGTGGCCACTGCCGCAGTGGCAGCCGTGTACGCCAGACCGCGCTTGAAAATGATGTCCACGTCCATCAAGCGGTAACGGATGATGGCGTAGGCAAAACACAGGGGGATGAGCACCAGACTTACTACGGTCAGCTTCATCCATGCAGGGGGCGTGAGCCCGAGCACGCGGGGAAGGATGTAAAGCAGCGAAACGGGCAGGCTGCCGGCGAGCGTTCCGCCGGTAAGCCATTTCAACTGTTGGCGTAGAACGCCGGACGGCGCTTCGCGGTAATTCCGGTAGAAGACAAGGCCCGCCGCGACGAAACACGCCCCGAGGCAGCCGAACTCAAGCTTCTCCAGAAGGATATAAGCGCCTAGCCAGGGCACGAACCCCAGAGCATTCAGCGCCGTGCTCACGTGAATCAACAGCAGGGCGAGAGGGAGAGAATAAACCGCCAGAAGCTTCGCCGTGGTGCGCAGTCTCGATTCGGTCCGTCCGGGGAAAACCAAAGCGAAGTGCAGGAGCAAGGCTGGCACCAGCAGACGCGCAACGATTTCCGACCAATAGACTTCCCAGTCGAAGGTGTCCAGCTTTCCACTGAAGTGGAAAGACCAAAGAATGAAAGAAGCCAGGCAGAAGATATAAAAATGCACAGCGCGGCGAGCGTTCCATCGCCGAATAAAAATGAATAACCCAATGAAGAGATACAACAAACCCACAACGCGAAGATAATTCTCAGTGGCGACGGGTTTTTCTGCGGGAGCCGTTACCAGCGGCGTTTCGAACTCTTCCCCATTCCGTGAGAGCTTATAGTGAACCTGGGTCCAAAGGCCGGCGCGATCGAGCCTCCGGGGGACCTCGGCTGCCCGTGAGATGGCAACCCCGTTGAACGCCAGCAGGATGTCGCCGGTGCGGATCGCAGTGTGGCTGGCGGGAGAATTAGCAGCAACGTTCCGCGCCTGGATGCCATGGTCGGTGTCGATCCAGGTGACCCCGTCGTATACTTGCTCATAGCGGGAGCGCTGGTCAAAATTCAACAGGGCAAAAATTACCGCTGCCAGCGTAGCTAGCGCCAGCACCACCGCCCCAAGACTGACTCGCAGGTTCTGCTTCATGGCCTTGAATAAACCGACAAACGAATACTAAAATCCGGAAGCAAGCCAATGTCCACTGTTTGGAAGATTAGCATGCAGGAAACTCTAGTGTCTTCAACAGTTTACACCAGCAGAGGACTGAACAACCTCAGTTCATCCAGTTTCTGGGAGGGTAGATACAGCTTTTGAGAGCTTTCAAACTACCTAAAACTGCACGCTCAGCCCGCCCCGGAATGTCCGGAAAGCGGGAACGAGGACGAGGTGGCCATCCCTGCTACTGGTTGAAACATAGCCCTGTGCCAGTAAATTCTCGCAATCTGCGATAGCCTCCCATCTTCCTAAAGCCCATCTTGGCAGCGGCTGGCGGACCGTCAGGTGGACATAAGGATCCATCTGATAGAGGGACTCCCCAAAACCATCCAGGCGGGAGACCGTCGGCCCGCTGATCCACTTGTACCCCACGTGAACCTTGGTGCCGAGGCGGGGTACCTTGGCTGAAATGTCGGCGCCAAGTGAATGCCGCGGAACGGCTTGCAACACGTCACGCAGCAGGTTGTCCATATCATTGACCGGTGCAAGCGCACTTGCGATGGAATACAGCGCACTGAATTCGGTGTCGCCTTCTAGTTTCTTTCGAAACGCGACGCGCGCTCCCCAATTACTGGAAGCGCCACCGTCATAAACAAATCCCTTGGAAGAATAATCCTGGAAGTAATCACTGGCGGGGAGAGCATCACTCCCCAAGCCGTAGACGGCTACGTGCCGATTGTCATCGTGGAAACCAGCGAACTGAAGAACGCCGTGAGCGCCGATCTTTCGATTTGCGGCGAGTTCCTCATGCCAGCCGCTTTGCAATACCGGGCGGCCATCGCGCAAGAGCAGCGCGGGAAACGCATCCAGCTCGTTTAGAGCCGCCGTCAGCATTGCGCCCGGTTGCACCTCGGTGGCCTCGAGCGGGGCAGGTCCGGTGGGCATCGAAGCAAAAATCAGTTCGGTGTACCAATCTTGAGAAATCCGGTAATTAAGCTGCGCCCGCGGACGCAGCGAAGACGCCGCAGTGCCGAGTCCCACCAGAACATATTCGCCACCGTAACGCAGAAGCAGGCGATCGCCAAAGGATATGGCACCGCCTTGATCAAGCCGAACGCCATGAAACGTGGGACCGTCTGGCCCGATCTTGGCTTCACGGAGCGCCAGCGCTGTGTGCGGGCCCGCGCCCAGAGTTCCTGTGGGCATCCAAACCGTAGCGATGCCGCCGCCAGGGGCCTCCTGGTCGTAACTCAGTTGCCCGGCGAAGAGCAGGCTGCCCGCGCCTCCAAGTTTCTGGTTGTAAGCAACGGCCGTGGCGGGTGCTGCAGCAATGTTGGAAGGGGAACCGGCCCGGCGCGCTCCATTCGTGAATTCCATTCGGACGCGCGGCAGTTCGGGCCTGCGGTTTTCCGCGCCTAGCGTCGAAACCGTGGCGCTGGACTCGTCCATCCATTCCAGAACCGGCCGTACCGAGGCGGCGGAACGCAGCACCCATTTCCAATCATCCGGGTTACTAGCGGCATTAGAGGGCATGCGCCGCAATTGATCGAGCGAGGCGTACATGGATTCCAGTTCAACGCGAACCACGGTGGTCACATTAGGGCTGACGCGAACGTGCTTCTCGAGGGTGGGAAGAAAGCCGGCAAGAGTAACGCGCAAGGTGTAGAGACCGGGGAGCAGCTTGCTTCCCTGGAAAACTCCTTGCGTGTTTGTGAGCAAACTGTGTGGCCCCGTTGCTCCCGTGAATTCCGGAGCAAGCTCCACGCTCGCGCCCATTTGCGGCGTGCCCGCAGTGTCACGCACCACTCCCGCAAGCTTGCCGAGGACCGGCTTGGCTTGCGCGGCCGCTGGTTTCGCAACAAACGTAGAAACGCCAGCGGTCAGGACCAGGGCCCCCAGGATTCGGAGTCGCCCTTGTTTCACGTTTTGTTACCTCCCCGGTGCCGAGCTTGCCGTGGTTTTGATTTCCTGCGGCGCTTTCACCGTGAAATCCGCGGTTCGCGAAATGGTTTGATTCGAATGCGCGTCTGTAGCGTTCACTTCCAGTGTGTACTTCCCTGGAGGAAGTGTGGCCAGCGGCAAGAACCGCTCGATGGTGACCTGCTCGCCGGTTTGCTTCAGGTCTTCCGACGTTTCCTTGAACTGCATGCCCGGCACCGGTTCGCTACCCTTCTTGACGGTAAATTGGAAATTCGCGCTGGACTTGTGCGTCGAGTCGTCGGGCTTCAGGTTATAAACCTGCATATAAATGCCGAGCCGGTCGGCAGTAGTGAAATCGGCCTCCAGTCGCGGCCGCACTTTGGAGGAACCCAGCACAAACTGGCCGGTTCCGATTTGTTTCGCGGGAACGTGCTCGATCTGGTCGGCAAGAATCAGCGAGCTGGCTTCGAGCTTGTCGTCCTGATAGCGGGGCACGGCCAAGCGATTGTTCACGGCGCCAATGTTTCCGCTCTGCACGTCTTTAATCACCAAATCCAGGCGATACAGACCCGGGCGCAGCGGCACGGCCTTCTGATAAATCGATTGCAACTTCAGCGACTGCTGATAGAGGGAATCGGGGAAATCGCGACTGACGGAGTCTTCAAAAGTCTGCACGACGCGGCCGGTGAGCGTGGTAATGCGCCCGAAAATGTTGACGACGGCGGAGTGGATGCCTTCCTTGGCCTGGAAGGAAAGCTGTCTGTTGGGAATCTGCACGGTAATCGGGACTAATACGGTGTCGTTCGTGACCTTCAAATAATCGGTCCGCCAGTTGAAATGCATCTGGTCGCGGACGATGCGGGAAGTCACCACCGCCTCCAAATCCTTGAACTTTACTTCGGGCGGTTTTTGGACCTTGGCATAAAGCTCGAGGCGGTTGAATTCATCCATGCTGGCAGGCGTTCCACCCATGGTCTTCGGAAGGTTCGTGCCGTCGGAGCGAGTGAAGCGGTCGGCCTTTGTCGACATGCCCATCGATTCCATCAAACTCAAACCCGCACCGGGCACGTGCAGGAGGGCGTCTTTTTCCGACGGATCCATGGTCATGTGGTATTCGCCGGAGCCGCTGGGATCCACGAACTCCAGAATGATGTTCTCCCCGATGCCTTCCAAATAGCGCCAGCGCCAGGTTTCCCAGGGATACGTGGAAGTAGAGCCTCCGCCTTCTTCCATCGGCCGGTCGTACGTGCCGCCCGTTGGGTGTGACTCAACTTCGTCAGCCGGACCCCACATGATGTACATGCGGCCGCGATCGGTTTTCCAACCCGGGATGCCGGAGGCAAAATGTTCGTTGGCGTAAGCGATGCGGCGGTAATGCTCTTCCTTGAAATCGTTGTCCGGAAGGTCGGGATTGCTGCTGCGGCGAAGCCAAAACTGCTCGATGAATTGCTCGCGCTCTTCGTTGGTAGCCAACTGGAGAAAGGCGTTGCGTTCGTCCGGGGTAATAATGTAGGTGACGTCCTCGGTAAGCCACTGCTTGTAGGCGTTATCGAGCTCCTTCAGGGTGCGCTTCATCTTGCGCTTCGTGTCTTTATCCATTTTCTTGGGAACAGGAGGCGCACTGGGATCCTGCGCCTCTTGGGGAAAAGCCGGCGGCAGGCAGATGGCGAATGTAAAAACGGATGCGATTACGGTACGCGTTACCCGTGACATGGAGACACCTCTAGATCCAGGACGCTGGAATTCTACCCCCGGACAAGTTCCCCGTCAATCGGCGGAATCTCCTGCATTATCTGACACTTGTCCCCCGCGTGGCGTTAGAGATCGGAAGGGGAATATTGGTTGCCTGACAATTTTTGGCCTGAACGAAAGTACAGGGGACGCGGCCGTTATGGAATGCGGGTCTCAGGCTCGAAGGCGCAACAGGATCAGAGGATTTGGGAGCCTGGAGTTTACTGCACGCGCTGGGGCTGGCCGTCGGACCCCACCAAGGCATCGAAGATCGCCAGCACATGGCGCCGGTAATCCAACATGCGCTCAAAAACATCTTTCAGTTGCGGGTCGCGCTCCGCTTCGCGGTGCCATTTGGCGAGGACCGCGCTGGGTACTTCGATGTCGCGACGCAACTGGTCGGCAGAATGGCCACGCAGAAACAGGCCGTAGAAAAATGCTGCCTCGCGCTGCGGATACTCGAGATCCTGCAGCGTTTCCGCGGGAACGAATTGTGGCAGCGTAGCCATGAAGAAAAATGCAGTTTACCCAAAAACATTTCCGCGTCAAGTAGGACTTGCGTTCTCTTGACGCGTGGCAGCCAACCCTCCCATTTCCCTTAGTTTCTGTCCCTGCGAGAAAACTGAGCTTGCCTCCGGCGTTGCAGCGTGCCTCTGAAGGCCTTAAGATGCTAGAAGGTATGGTGAAGTTACGCAACTCGGGTAAGCGGTCTTTTGCGGGCCGCATGGCGCGCCGTTTGTTGCGCTCTGGCGCGATTCGAGGAATGCGTTCCATCGAGATCGATCCGGAGGACTTCCGGCGCCAGCTTGCGGATAAGCACGGCTTATGGATTCCCAATTTTGCGCGCATGCGGGATGTCCCGCTCGAGCACTTGGATGCGATTGCTAGGGCATTAATTCGGGACGCCGAGCGCCTTGCTTTGGTCGAGGGCGCAGGATTCGGGCTGGGCGGCATGATCACGTTTCTTCCGGACGCGAGCTTACTGACCATCATTACTTTGCGACTGATTCAGCGGCTTGCGTTGCTTTACGGATTCGCAGAGGGCGAAAGCGATCAACGGATTGAAATGTGGAAAGCGGCGGCGGTCGCGTCCGGGATTGATTACGGCGAGGATTTGGCGGGGAAACAGGTGTGCGAGAAAATCGCGCCGCGCGTGGCAAAGCAGCTGGCCGCGAAACTTGGAACAGAGACCGCGGAAAAGTGGGTTGGGCGGCTTGTTCCTCTGGCTGGCTCTGCCATTGGTGGCGCGTTGAATTTCTCCTTCGTGCGGGGCTGGGGCCGGCGCGTGCAGCGGCATTTGCGGGCGAAGCATCTTGAAGCGAAGGCCTCCGCAGCAACGCGGTCGCGAGAGTATGCAGGGGACTAAGCCTCCGTTGTTTAGTGTTTGCAGTTGGGTTCGTAGCGGCAAATCAGTGGTTGGGAGGAGAATATGCATGGAATTGCAAGACTCGGCAGCGCGGCGATGCTCTTCGGTTTGGCTTTGGCGCTCACCTTCATTCCACTGACTGCGACTTCCAGACCGTCTCAGGAAGGAAATGCGCCGAGCTCTGCAGCTGACGACGCCGTGCCCGCCTACCATGCCCAGACTCCCAAAGGCGACCTCCCCGAAACAATGAAGCCGGAATCCTTTCCCGATCCGCTGGTGCAAAATGCCTACGCGGTTGCGGCGAGGATCAAAAAGACGCTTTACCAGCAGCCCTGCTACTGCCATTGCGACCGCAGCAAGGGACACGCGAGTTTGCTCGATTGTTTCGCCAGCGAGCATGGCTCCGGCTGCGGCACTTGCATCTATGAGGATTTCTATAGCTACGAACAGGTCCACAAAGGGAAGACAGCGGGGCAGATCCGCGAAGGAATCATCAAAGGCGCATGGAAATCGGTGGACGCCACGAAATACCGACAGCCGCTGCTTGCCAGGTGACCAAGTCGTTTCTTACTGAGTAGCATAAGCCCTTTTTTTGGTTTTGGAAGCGTGGGCAGAAGTGTCTTGTCCCTACGCGCGACAATTCGTAAACTAGTTGTATCCCAGCCAACAATTAGGAGGAAGAATGCATTCTCGCCTCAAGTTGAGTGTGTGTCTGCTGGGGCTCGCCGCCCTGTTCGTGTCGGCGGGAATCCCGGCGCGGGCCCAGGACCGGCAACACGTTGTTTCTCTGAGCGACCTGAGCAAAGACGCTGCTCGTCCGGCCCAGACCCGTCAAGCTAACGAAGAAGCCGTTCGAACATTGCTTTCTTCCGACCAGGGCCAAAGAGCGCTGAAATCCGCCAAGCTCGATTACCAAAAGGTGGACAAGGCCGTTGGCCAATTGAGCGACGAAGATCTCGCCAAACTGGCGGAGCGTTCCCGGCAGGCGCAAGCGGATTTTGCCGCCGGGCGCATTTCCGACCGCGATATGCTTTGGATCATCCTTATCGTGCTCGCTATAGTGGTATTGGCGCTAGCGCTCCACTAATCCCAAACCATCGGAGTCGTTTATTACCGGCTGGAAGCGGGCCACGTTCGCTTTGTTCCTGACGCTTTTCCTGGGGTGGACCGTCCAACCGGCGCCCCAGGAAAGTGCCGGAGTCTGGCTCGACGTGCCGTTCGTCAAACAAAACGAGGACGGCTGTGGGGCCGCGGCCATTTCCATGATTTTGCAGTATTGGAACGCTCATGGCGCGCGAATCGATTCGCAGCGCGCGGATGCGGTGGCTATTCAAAAGCAACTCTATTCGCGCAAGGCGCGAGGGATCTTCGCTTCGGACATGGAAGGCTATCTGAAAGCTTCCGGCTTCCAGGTTTATCTGCTGGGCGGAAGCTGGGCGGACCTGCAGGAACATTTGAAGCAAGGTCGTCCGCTGATTGTGAGCCTCCAGCCAGGTACTGCCAAAGCGCCACTGCACTACGTGGTGGTGACCGGGATCGCCTGGCAGCACGATGCGGTTTTCATCCACGACCCCGCTCGTGGCAAACTTCTTCGCGTAGAGCGGGCAGAATTCGAAAAGCAATGGCGGTCCAACCGCAATTGGATGTTGCTGGCAGTCCCCGAAAAGGTTGCTTGATCCGCTTTTTCCTTATCTTCTTTTTTCTTTCCACTGCAGGTTTCGCCCAAGATCTCGGTCCAGAAGCGTCTCGACTCGCGGCCGCGCAAAGCGCATTCGATGCCGGCCGTTGGGACGAAGCGGCGCGGCTTTCGCAGGGGCCTGCAGATCAGCCAGCGGAGCTCGATTTCCTGCGGGGACTGGCGCTCTCTCGCCTGGAGAAATGGGACCAGGCGAAAGTGGCCTTCGAAACGGGTGCGCGAAAGTCGCCGCGCGATTCGCGGTTTCCCGTGGAGCTGGCAGGCATCGCCTACAAACAGAAAAATCTTCGCCTTGCCAAGCAAGACTTGCGGACGGCACTGAACCTGAATCCCGACGACGCGTACGCGCAGGAATTTCTGGCCACCATCTATTTTCTCGAAGGAAATCTTGAAGCCGCGCTGAAGTTTTGGAATCTCGAAGACAAACCGAGATTGCGAAGCGTTGCTTTCATGCCCTCCGTGCGATTGTCCGAGCCGCTCCGCAACCGCGCTTTGGCTTTCAACGCCCCGCAAGTTCTGACCAGCAGCGCTCTGCTCACTACGGAATCGCGGCTGGACAACCTGGGCATTTTTTCCAGCCGGCGGATCGCACTCACTCCCGCGGATTCTGGAACCTATGATCTGACGGTGCACGTGGCAGAGAGAAATCTTTGGGGCGATTCGAAAGCCCAAGGGCTCGTCGCTCTCTTCAGCGGCCTGCCGTATGCGACCGTCTATCCGGGACTCTACAATCTGGGCCATCGCGCCGTTAACCTCACTTCACTTGCACGCTGGGACGCGGAGAAGCGCCGTTTCTTTGTGGAGGCCTCCCTGCCGGTCTACGGCGACCCCGGCTTGCGCTTGCGCATCTATGCGGACGCGCGGAATGAAAACTGGAATTTGTCGCAAACTTTCACCGGCACGGCCTCACTAACAGACTTGAACATTCGGCGGATCGCGGCCGGGGGCGAATTTAACCAGGTTGTAAACGGGCGGTGGAGTTGGAGCGCTGGCGCAGAAGCCGCCAATCGCAATTTTCGCAATCTGAGCAGTTCGCTCTCAGCGACGGAGCAGGTGTTTTTCACCGGAGGAAATTCCCTCGCAGGCTGGGTGAGTGCCGCGCGTACTCTTGTGCGCGCCCCGGAGCGCCGCTTCACGTTGGACTCTTCGGTCCAAGCAAGGGCAGGCCGCGAGTTTGCAAGCTCGCTCGGTCCATTCGCGACGTTTCAAGGACGCCTGAACGCTCACTGGTTCCCGCGAGATAAAGGAGACGATTACCAGATGCAGGCGCGGATTCGCGCGGGCGCAACCGCCGGCAAGGCCTCGCTCGACGAACTTTTCCAGTTGGGAGTCGAGCGCGATAACGATCTATGGATGCGCGGCCATCTAGGAACCACCGACGGCCGGAAAGGAACCGCCCCGCTCGGACGGCGATACTTCCTGGCGAGCTGGGAGATGGACAAGAACATTTATCAAAACGGCCTCTTCAGCGTCAAAATCGGGCCTTTTCTGGACAGCGGCGCAATCGCAGATTCTTCAGGGCTCTTTGGTTCACAGCGCTGGCTGTGGGATTCCGGCTTGCAATGCAAGGTGCGGATTCTCGGTGGCGTCACCGTCGTTTTCTCGTACGGACAGAATCTGCGGGGTGGGAAAGGCGTGTTCTACGGAACGGTTCTGCGTTGACGACGGAGGGGCGTCTCACCCGGAGGCAATCAGCTGTCTTCGGGTAACCCAATCCACGTTTCTTTCGTCTCACAAACAGTTCGCAAGGCGGCGTGAACTTCACGAGTGGTGTCTGCCGCGATTCACACTTCATCCACACAGGGGCGCTCAAATGTCCAAACGATTTTTTTCTGCAGCTGGCATGCTTACTGTCATCGGCCTTGTGGCGATCGGACTCGCGGGCGTCGAGTTGCGGAGTTCGCCAAATGGGGCGGACCAGCCAAAGTCTTGGGGGTTCGACACCGCCAATCTCGACAAGACTTGCAAACCCTGTGACGACTTTTATCAGTTTGCCATGGGCGGATGGATGAAAGCGAACCCGATCCCGCCGGAGTACTCGGTCTGGGGCTCGTTCAGCCAGCTTGCCGACAAGAATCAGAAGAATCTGCGGGAGATCCTGGAAGCAGCGGCGAGCACCAAAGCCTCGCCCGGCACCAACGAACAAAAAATTGGCGACTTCTACGCGAGTTGCATGGACACAACGTCCATTGACGCGGCCGGGAGCAAACCGATCGAACCGGAACTGACGCTCATTTCGGCCATTCAGACATTGGCGGATCTGCAATCAGAGACGGAGCGCTTGCACAGCAAAGGCGTGGGCGTGCTCTTTCGCTTCAATTCAACGCAAGACGCCAAGGACAGCACGCAGGTGGTTGGCGCTGCGTTTCAGGGCGGCTTGGGTTTGCCCGAACGCGAGTATTACTTGAAGCCGGACGAGAAATCGAAGCAGCTTCGCGACGCCTACGTGAAACACGTCGCGAACATGTTTGCGTTGCTGGGTGATTCCGCGGCGGCGTCTGGCCAGGAGGCCGCGACGGTTCTCAAAATCGAGACCGCATTGGCGACAGCTTCGATGAAGAACACCGATTTGCGCGACCCGGACAAGACCTATCACAAGATGACGCTCGCGGATTTGAAAACGCTGACCCCGACCTTTTCCTGGGAGTCTTATTTCAAGGCCGCCGGGCATGCAGAACTCAAGGGCATCAACGTAGCCCAGCCGGACTTTTTCAAGTCCCTTGACGCACAATTAGCGGCCACGCCGATGGAGGATTGGAAGACCTATTTGCGCTGGCATCTGGTGAATTCTGCCGCTCCTGGCCTCTCCGAGAAGTTTGTCAACGAAGAGTTCGATTTTCGCGGCAAGACCCTGACCGGAGCGAAGGAAATCCAGCCGCGCTGGAAGCGCTGCGTGCAGGCGACGGACCGCGCGCTCGGCGAGGCGTTAGGCCAGGTTTATGTGCAGAAATATTTTCCGCCGGCGGCCAAAGCACGCGCGCTCGAAATGGTCCACAATCTGATTGCCGCGCTGCGTGACGACTTGCAGACCCTGCCGTGGATGGGACCGGAAACCCGCACGCAAGCCACCGCGAAGCTCGAGGCTTTCGCCGTGAAAATCGGCTATACCGACAAATGGCGCGATTATTCGGCGCTGAAAATCGACCGGCGCTCCTACGCAGAAAACGTGGTGCGTGCTTCGGAGTTCGATTTTGCGCGCCGTCTCAACAAAATCGGCAAGCCTGTCGATCGCACGGAATGGGGCATGACGCCTCCTACGGTGAACGCCTACAACAACAGCAATATGAATGAAATCGTATTTCCGGCGGGAATCATGCAGCCGCCTTTCTACGATCCCAATGCGGATGACGCGGTGAACTACGGCGGAATGGGAGCAGTGATCGGCCACGAAATCACTCATGGTTTCGACGACCACGGAAGCAAATTTGACGGTAAGGGCAACCTGAAAGACTGGTGGACTCCCGAAGACCTCAAGAATTTCACTGCGCGCGCGAAATGCGTTTCCGATCAATTCGATGGTTACGTTGTGGATGGGGAGTTGCATGAAAATGGAAAGCTGGTCCTCGGCGAAAGCATCGCGGACCTCGGCGGTCTGGCAATTGCGTACACGGGGTATGAAAAATCACTTCAAGGCAAGCCGCGGCCGCCAGACCGAGATGGATTCACCCCGGAACAGCGCTTTTTTCTTGGCTGGGCCCAGGTCTGGGGCGCCAACGAGCGCATCGAGTATGCGCGTTTGATGGCCAACACCAACCCGCACCCCTTGGGAAGATTTCGGGGCAACGGCCCCCTCTCCAACATGGCGGAATTCGCAAAGGCCTTCGGTTGCAAGCATGGCGAAGCCATGGTGCGCGAGCAAGCCTGCAAAATCTGGTAGATGCGTGGGCCTTGGCGCGGGAACTTGCTGCTCGGCAAATTGCTTCACTTTGAGAACGGCGCTGAATCGCTTTCTAGGTTCCCGCCGTTAGAAGTGGAGGACCGCTCCGCCGGCAAGCTGGAAGTTGCTTTGCGTCTGGTGGAAGAAGCCGGTGCGCACGTAATCGCCCTCTGCCCGGAAAGAGAGGTGCGGGTTCCAGCGGTAATCCGCCCCGCCGCCGAGCTGCATGGAATACGAGCCGCGGTTGCCTGCTGCGGTCTGTGGCTGCTCATGCGCGCCCCCCAGAATCGCATGCAACCAGGGCTCCCAGCGCCTCTGCCGCCACGCGACCTTTGGGCCCCCGCCGTAAACCAAGATCTTGGCATGATCGGTCCCGATAGTCCCCGGAGAGAATGCCGCCGTAATGCTCCCCTCGACGCCTAGCCACTCGTTCAGGAAATAAGCTACCGACGTCTTAATGCCGATGGCGTTGGCATTGAGCCCGGAAGATTGGAAATGGACCCAGGCAAGACCGAGTCCGAGTTGCCAGCGATAGTCATCGCGGCCTCCATAAACAAACCGGGGCTGGGGCGACGCTGGGGTTGGAGCAGCAGGGGCTGGTTCTGCAAACAACGCCGTGCTCAGAGGGGGAGCAGGGAATGTGCGCGCTGAGATTGTCCCGGGTGGAGCGAAAGAATCGGCGGCTGCCAGGAAATCGGGAAGCGTCACTTTCGCGGCCGAAGTTGCGGAAAAATCCGGCGCCACGTTGTCCGTGTCGAGAAGCGGCTTCGCCGCATTGCCTTGCCCTTGCGACACACTCACGACTCCAAGCAGCAAGAATGCCGACACAAATAAACTCTTCATGATGCGCCTCTCCGAGGGCTGCCCCACGCCTGGCATCAGCCACACCGCTACGGTAAACAACACGAAGGCGTTTGTCCACGCCCTTTCGCGCCAGAGGGGCAAAAAGAAGACTGTCAGGAGGTCGCTCGGTATCGATGGCGTTCTCAGGAAACGCGCTCTTTAACCGGAGCAACTATGCGTCACCATACCTTTGCAAAATGCGCCAGGGAGCGCGCCCACCTCGGAACTTGAGCCCCACGAAAAAGCGGCCCTTGTCAGACTTCTCGCAGTAGACGACTTCGCCCTGGATGGGGGGGCCCTGGTCGACGGGAACAACCTCTACCGCGTCCCCCGGCTGCCAACGATGAGTGGAGCACACGCGAACGCCGCGAGAGCTAAGATTGTCCGTGTACGTCTTTTCCTCCACTTCACCGCTCCCGGCTTCCAAACCGGAGAGGCGCACCCTCACCATGATGGGCAGTCTCTTTTCCGTTCTTCCGGTCAGATTTTTGTCGAAATACATACCGTCACATGCCGCGCAATCTATTGCTTACCAAGGCCGACGATGTTTGCGCCGCAACTGAACTGGTTAGGACTGGGGCCTTCCGTCGAGAGTCAGGTTCGGGGCGTCTGGGCTCGTGCGTGGACCGTTAATGTGTGCGTCTGCCTGGTCTCTGGGGGCTTCCCTTGGAAAGCCGCCAGAATGCCTACCAACGCCATTATTAGAAAACGCGCTCTGAACAAACGCAATCCGTTGGAGACTGCATCTATTCATTAGTAAGTTCCAGTAGTACTCAGGCCGACGCGCAGCGTCCTTGGCCCGAATGGAGCCATTGGCCTAGCGGCCGTGGCGCAAATAACCGTCGGTCTTGCTCAACCAGTCTTCCCGCGGAGGGTCGAAGACGTCGAGGTCCAGCGTGTCTTCAATCGCCCAGGCCTCGTGTGGCATGTTCGAGGGAATACAGAGGACTTCCCCGGCGCGCACCACAATTTCTTGGCCGTCAATCGCGAACTTCAGGGCCCCCTCCAGGATGTAGGTGACCTGCTCGTTGTGGTGCTGATGCAGGGGCACGTGCGCACCTTTTTTCAGGAATACCCGCGCGAGCATAATCTTGTCGCCAACCACCATTTCGCGCCCAATGAGCGGATTGAGCTGCTCGTGTTCCACGTTTTTCCAGGGGATGTATTTCGCTTGCGTCGAGGTGCTCATTTCATCTCTCCGTACAGCTTTGCGGCGTTATCGTGCAGGTACATGCGCGCGAGTTCGAGCGCTTTTGGCTCCGTGAACGCGCCTTCCGCGACAAGATCGGCAAGCGCCGCGGCCACCGCCGTGCGGGCGGAGCGCGCCGCCAGCCAGAAGGTTTCTTCCGCGCCCACGGCATCATTAAAGGGAAAAGCGTCGGACCCGAACATCATTCTCTCGGGATACAGAGAAATCCACTGCTTGAGGATGTTCTTCAATTCCGAGGGGTAAACGTAGTAGCCCATCAGCGAAGAGTCCGTGTACACGTTCTTTGCAGCGGTCATCCAGATCGTTTCCAGCGTGTGAGGATAGCCGCCATGGATCAGCACGAACTTCACGTTTTTGTACCGCGGGTCGCGCAGCACATTTTCGAGATTCAGCGGGTTGCCATTGACCAAGCTGAAGTAATCGCCGATGCCCACGGCGCTGTGAAAATGCACGGGTAACTTCAGTTTTCCCGCCTGCTCGATAAGCACGCGAAAAACGTAATCCTGAAATGCGCGGTATTCATCCGCGGAAGGCACACCGCCGGAATGGTATTTCGCGTAAATGGCCTCCGCCGCCGCGTGCGGCGGATCGCCAAAATAAAGGGACCGGAAATAAGCAGCTTCGAATTTAATGGCCACGCCGCCCTTCTTCTGATTATCGGCAAGCGTTTGCCTCACGAAACTCTGGTAACCGGCAAGGTCCGCAGGCAGACCGTTCAGACCCTCCTGTTTCATGTACCGCCCGAGCACCTTTTCCTGTAGCGGGATGTATACGCCCATATCGCCGTTTTTCCCGGTTTGGCTGTGATTGTCGAAGGGAAACAGAAACGAATCGACAAAGAAAACCCAATGGAAGCGTTTAGGATTCAGATACGGCGCCAGCGCCACGCGATTGGCTAGGCAAGTCTCGATGTTCAGCTTGTCCAAAATACCGTCCCAATACGTCGTGCTGCCTGAAGCTTCAGCGGCTTTCTTTTTCTCAATGAGCCACTTCGCGTGTTCGGGCTTGAAATCGTCGTAAGGATATCCGAAGAGCGCCTTGGCGGCGGCGACGAATTCGGGATTGTCGTCGCGCAAACGGATCACCGAGCTTTCGTCGGGCGGCGCAGCCTGCGCATCCATGTCTGAATCGTCGGGAAACGTGGCGTGTGAATGATTGTCGTAGATCGGGATGCTATCGATTTGCCGGAGCAGGCGTTCGTAAATCTTTTGTAGGTCATTGCTTGGGAAAGGCCGGGCCTGCGCGCGGGCCGTCGTTGTCGTGAAAATCGCCACGAAAGAAATCGCGGCCATGCGAATCCATTTGTTCATCTGCATCCTTGCGAACTCTTCCCGGAAACTCTCTATCGTTGCGAAACAGCGGCGCGCCAATGCAGCGAAACCCGGTGCATGCGTTCGAGCGCGTCTTGGAGCAAATTCCGCGCGCTCACCAGCGAGAACCGCAGATAGTTCCTGCCCCCAGGACCAAACGCTGCCCCCGCGATTCCCGCGACGCCCCCTTCTTCGAGCAAAATCTTCTGAACTTCTTCGGCGGAAAGTCCGGTCTCTTCAATATTGACCCACGCATAGAACGCGCCCTGCGGCGCCCGGCAGCGAAATCCGGGAATCCGGTTCAGTCCGGAGACAAAGAGTTCGCCCCGCTTGCGGTACTCCTCGACCATCGCGTCGACGGCGCTGGTGGAATCACGCAGGGCTTCGATTGCCGCGACCTGCGTGAACTCCGCCGCGCAAGTAAAGGTGTTCAGCACCAGCAAGTCCACGGCGTCAATCACGTGCGCAGGAGCCACGGCGTAACCGAGCCGCCAGCCGGTCATCGCGAAACTTTTGGAAAAGCCGTCAATGATAACGGTCCGCTCAGCCATGCCGGGAAGCGCCCAGATGGACTGGTATTCGCCGCCAAAAAGAATGCGTGCGTAAATTTCGTCGGAGAGAATCCACAGGTCGTGCCTTTGCGCCAGCTCCGCGAGCTTCGCGAGCGCGGCCGAGCTGAAAACCGTGCCGGTCGGATTATTCGGCGAATTGAAAATGATGATGCTGGTGCGCGGAGTAATCTTTGTCGCAATCTCCTCCAAATCCGGCTGAAACTGGTTTTTTTCTTCCAGGCCAAACGGCACGGCCTTTGCGCCCAGGCCGCGCGTGAACGAGGGATAAATCGGAAAGCCCGGATCGGGATAAAGCACTTCGTCGCCCGGTTCGATAAGCGCCATCATCGCCAACGAAAGCGCCATCTTGCATCCCGGCGCTACCAGCACTTGCTCCGCCCCGACCTCGAGTCGGCGCGTGCGCTTCAAATACGCAGCGATGGCTTCTCGCAGAGCGGGCAGCCCCCGCGTCGAGCAGTAACGGTCGCGCCCCGCCGCGACCGCATCGCGCAGTGAATCCACGACCGGCGCAGCGGGATGAAAATCCGGCTCGCCCAGCTCAAGATGAATGATGGAGTGCCCGGCGCGCTCCAGTTCTTTGGCGCGCGAATAAACGGCCAGCGCGGCTTCTCCGTTCAGTTGCGAAACGCGTGATGCAATGCGGGTCATCTGTGCAATCCGAGAAAGATGGTAGCACTCCCCGGGCGGCTGCGAACTGCATGGCAATTCCACAACCGGCCTGGAAGAGAATTCTAAATGCAAAAGCCTGGGGCGCTGCCATACGCGCGTCCCTGCTCGAAAGACAATTTGGTGTGTCCGCCCTAAAAAGCGTAGCGCAACGAAAACTGAATCAGCCGTGGTGTACCCACAGTGCTGATGATTTTCCCGAACGGACTGTTCGAAAGCGGAATCGTTTCGGCGTCGTTCACGGTCGGATTGCCGAAATTGGCGTGGTTCCAGATGTTGAAGAAATCCGTGGTGAAGCGCAAAGACTTCTTCTCCGTCAGCTTGAAATTCTTGATCAGCGAAAAATCCCAGTTTTGCTGGCGCGGGCCGCGAAAGACGTTTCTGCCAAGATTGCCGAAGTCGGTGGTGCAGAAGTTTGCATTGTTGACCGGATCGCAAAGCGTGGGATAGAGCAGCGGCGCAGTGGCGAAGGCATTCACATTCAGATAACCGTCAATCCGCTGGTGAATGTCACCAGTGGTCACGGCGTTCGAGAGCGCGCTTCCGCTCGCCAGGCTTCCGGAAAGAGTGCTCGGTGTAAAGCCCAGTCCCAAGAAACCGCTTCCTGCGCCGGAATCCGTGACGGAAAACGGCGTGCCGGATTGGAAAGTGGTGATGCCGCTGAGGGCCCAATGGCTCAGCAGAGCGGCTTTCCACCCGGTTTCGTCCTTGTAAAACGGCAAGTCGTAGCGATAACTCACCACAAAGCGGTGGGTGCGGTCGAAGTCGGAAAGGCCACGGGAAGCGTCGAGCGTTGATTCGTCGTTGAAGGCTGTGTTGAACGCGGTGTTCCCCGACGAGGTCGCGTCCGTGGACTTGGAAAAGGTATATGCGGCCTGGAAGTATCCCGCACTCCAACGGCGCGTCAGTGAAGTCTGTAAGGAGTGATAGTGCGAATAGGCGTCGTTGGCGAAAAGCTGGAAGCCCGCGTAGCCGTTGATTCCCTGGACTCGCGAACGCGCCACCGCGTTATTGAAAGTGTTGCTGGTTATCGAGCATGTTGCGTTCGGGCCTACGGCTGATCCGTTGCAGTTGGCTCCTGGGACGACCACGGGGTTCGCTGCAGAGGCCCGCTGCGACTGCAGGTTGTCGCGCGTCTCGCGCAGATGCACGGCGTGTGTTCCCACGTAGCCGGCCTCCAACACCCATTGCTTGCCGAGCGAACGCTGCACCGTCAAATTCCACTGCTGCGTGCTGGGCACCACGAAGTGCCGCGGCACTTGCAACCCGAAGATAAAGATCGAAGGGAGCGGCCCCGGGCAGGCAGCTCCGGAAGCAGATCCATAGTTCGCAGCCTGAGTCGTGTCGCCTCCCGGAAAGCCTTGGAAGACAGAAAGACACGGCACAAACGCGGGATCGAGCGTCCCGGCCTTCGGCAGTGCGTTCAGATTGGGGCTGGGGCAGTTCGCCGGTGGCGTCGGGGAATAAATGCTCCCCATGCAACCTGCGGCGCTGGCCCCGAAGGTCACCGGCAAGAACGGCGTCTGGAACGATAATTGGTCTACCGTGCCCACATCTTCGCGGACGTAATAAATCCCAAAGCCCGCTCGAATCGTAGTGCTGTGATGTCCGAAAACGTCGTAAGCCAGCCCGATGCGCGGCCCAAGATTTGTCGAATAGTTGTTATTGTACGTAGTTCTGCTGGCGTTTCCAGTGAGACCCGCGAGGTTCAGGCTCTTGACGCAGGAAGGATACCCAAAGGGAAACTGCCCCTGGCTGGCAAGCGCTGGATCGAGATTACCAATATGGCAAAGCTGGTCGTAGAAAGCTCCAAAGATCTCGGTCCGGATCCCGAGGTTAAGCGTCAAATCGCTCCGCATCTTCCAATCGTCCTGGGCAAAGACCCCATAATTGTTGGTGCGATATTCATGGTTATACACACCACCAGCCCCAAAACTGAATAAGGGGGTGCCCAGCAAAAAGTTCTGGAAATCGCTGTGGCCGTCCGGCGTGTTGGTGAAGAAAAGTTCGCCGTTGAACACCTGCGGGAAGAGCTTATCCAGATTGACGCGCGTCACTTCCCCGCCGAAGCGCAACACATGCTTGTCCTTCACCCAGCTCACCGTATCGACCACGTTGTAGTTGTTCTGCGTTTGGTGCTGGTCGGCAAAGGGCGCCGGGCCAATCTCAAAACCAGAGCTGGAAAAAACAAATTTATAAATGGAATCCGTGACGCCGTTGGTGGGGCGATCGATGCCCAAGTCCGTGACAGTTACGGGGGCAATGTTGTTCAACTGGTCGTTGATGTGCACGAATCCGAACCGTAATTCATTGACCAGTGTCGGCGAAAACAGGTGCGTCTCGGTGACGTTGAAAAACCGCGCGTGAACCGGAGTATCAAAAGGAAAATTGAGAGACGCCGTGCTGATGCTGCTGGACAGCGTGCTTCCTAGTGATTCTTGCAAGTCGCCGCCCCCGAAGGGCAGGAAGCTTTTCGAATCGGAGAAAAAGAATCGTGCCGAAAGCTTGTCCGCGCCACTGCGGAATTCGCGGTCCCAGTTCGAAGTGAACTGGTCGTCAGTAAATCTTCCGGGACGGCTAATGGCAAATGCTCCAGTTGCCGGATCGCCACTTGGTATCAGGAAGTCGTTGGATGTTCCACCAAACTGATTGCTCTTGAACTGCAGGAGCTTGACCGCGACGGGATCGAGATTCGTAATGCCAGTGGGAAGGCCGGTTGGGAAAAAAGTTGCGATCAAGGATGCTTCCGTACGGTTTTGGGCATCCGGCAGTGTGGGAATGGTTGTGCTGATAAACGTTCCCGCCGAAAGGCCGCTACGTTGGCGCGTTCCTTGGTAATTCAGGAAAAAGTACCCCCACTTTTCGTTTCCCACAGGTCCGCCTAGGCTCCCGCCGAAGATGTTCTGCTTAATAACCGGGCGCGGCTGTCCTTGCCTGTTCAGGAAGTATTCGTTGGCATTCAACACGTCGTTACGGAAAAACTCGTAAGCGTCCCCGTGCAGCTCCTTTGTGCCGGATTTCAGAATCGCGTTGACGTTGCCGCCCCCATTGCGCCCCTGGCTGGCGTCATACAGCGACGTCTGCACTTTGAACTCCTGAAGAACGTCGGGATTCGGCAAGGGAACATAGGTCGCCTGCGCCACGTTGTAATCCGTCGCGCTGATGCCTTCGATCAGGAAATTGTTGTTGTCCTCGCGCTGCCCATTCACGAACAGTTTCACGCTGCCTCGGCCGAGTTGCGCGGCTGCGTTCAGTTCGCTTTGCGCGCCCGCAGAAAGCGTTAGCAACTGCTGGTAATTCTGCGTGGCCAGCGGCAGTCCGCGGACCGTTTCTGTGCCGAGGGATTGCCCGGTGGTCGCGTTGGTGGTCTCAACCGTGGTGATCTGCGCGGAAATCTGCACCTTCTCGCTGACTGCCCCCGGCTTCAGTGTAATCGTGACTTTCGTGGTTTCCGTTACGCGCACTTCAATGCCGTCGGCCTTGGATTGCGAGAATCCCGATTTGTTGACCATCACAGAGTAAATACCTGGAGGCAGCAGCGGCACAACGAAAGAGCCGTCAGACGCCGTTGGCAGTTTTCGCACCACGGCTTCCGTGCGCGTATTACTGATCTGTACGTCCGCGCCGGCTACTGACCCGCCCGTGGTGTCCACCACGCTCCCGCTGATGGCGCCGGTAGCGCCGCCTTGACCGTAGGCGCACTGGCTCCCCAACAGCCCCACTACCAAGACTGCGGTTGATAACACACGATAGACCATTCGCATAACACCCCCCAGCGATGGGACTCCGCGACTCCTCGTTTGTGGGCAACTCCTAATGGGTTTTAAGACCTCCCTCCGGGAAGGAGGGCGGTCTCCGAGACACATCGCGGATGACCTGGATGTCCCTCGTTGTGAAACTAACGTTTCGCCTTTGGAGTGTCAAGAAACGAGTGAATCAGGTTCTTGGTTCACTTCATCCGCGTCGCAGCGAGGCCGTAATCGATTTGTGCCGTTTCCCACTCGATGCCTTGCTCCCCTTGACGCCGGCAACTCCAGGCGAGACCATGCTTTCAGGGGCTGGAGTACGCAACCGGTCCTGCTTTGGTGCCGTCTAATGTTTTAGCCAGCTTCCCCGTGAGGGGGTGACTTATGACTTCCCGCAAACTGCTTCCTCTGATGTTTCTGGTTCTCCTGGTGGCGCTGTTCTTGGGCACCCCGTTGGCATCCGCCGACTCGAGCCATGCCCGCATCATCCGGCTTAGCTTGGTTACAGGCGACGTCCGCTTTGCTGCGAAAACGCATGGTGATCCACTGGCCGATTCGGGTGCCAATTGGGAAACCGCGCAACGGAACCTGCCCATTCGCCAGGGCTACGTTTTGGCCACGGACAACGGCCGCGCGGAAGTCGAGTTCGAGAACGGCACGCTGGCTTTCTTGAAGGAAAACACGGTTCTCGAGTTTTATGATCTCTCGCTGAAAGACGGCGGGCTGATTACACGGCTGGTTTTGCGCCAAGGCAGCGCTTCCTTCCATGTGAATCCCGTAAGCGGCGATTATTTCAGCGTGACCGGCGGCGATTTCACCGTTGAAGCGGGCAGCCGCGCCACCTTCCGCCTGGATAATTTTCAGGATGGCAGCACGGTCGAAAATATCGCTGGCCGCGTCACCGTTCTGCATCAAGACGAGACCACGCGTCTCGAAAAGGGCCAGTCCCTTTCCATGAATGCTGGCGAGGAATCCTCTCTCGCCTTTGGCCGGGTTCCAGGACAGGATGAATTTGACCGCTGGGTCTCCGGTCAAATCGATACGGTTTCGACAGCCACAGCAGCCACTATGCAATACACCAATTCCCCGTATTATGCGGCGGGATTCGGCAGCCTCTATTCGTACGGCTCCTGGTTTAACTGCGGGGGATATGGCTTTGGCTGGCGGCCCTTCGGCGTCAGTTCCGCATGGTCCCCTTTTACGAATGGGCAATGGATCTTGGATCCCGCTTTTGGCTGG
Organism: Acidobacteriota bacterium; assembly: GCA_003223295.1. GTDB lineage: Bacteria > Acidobacteriota > Terriglobia > Acidiferrales > UBA7541 > Acidiferrum. The sequence goes on from QHYM01000118.1 coordinate 27,065, forward strand.
ACTTGGGTCAGCTTCCAACCCTGGGGCTGGGCGCCCTATCATTACGGTGGCTGGCTCTTTGACTCTGGCTGCGGAGGCTGGTTTTACTCGCCGCCTTTGCTCTACGGGTTCCATCCCGGGGCCGGGGGTGTTCCAATCAGGCGTTTCCCGCCGCGTGTCCATCCCCCGCGCCCGGTCTACCACGCTGTAACCGCCGTTTTTGTTCGCAGCAAAAATAGTACAGTGGGCATCGTCCCCATGCATCCTCTCGATGCTAAGGGCAAGACTCCGCTGAATCTGGATCACGGCATTCTTTCGCCCACTGCGTCGAGCGATCTAAGCGGGCGGCGGGTGATGGCCTCTGAGCCCGGACAAAAATGGGAAACCTTGAAGTCCGCGCCCAAGAACGCTTTCAGCAATGCCCTTATGCCGACGGTGCCTCCTGTTCGCGTTTCCAGAACCGTGCTAGAAAGCGGCTCGAACACGCGAGTCGTCTCGACAAGCAAGGAATCTTCAATCATCTACGATCCCAAGGAGCATCGCTTCGTCAACTCGAATAATGGTGCGAACTCTACGGCATCCCCGCAAAGGGAGATCGTCACTCAGCGGGATCGCACGGCACCTCCGGCAAACCGCGACGGCCGCAACAACGTCGCTGGAGTTCCTCCCGTGACCGCGCGTAACGCTACGGCTCCGCCGCCGCGCAATACGGTTCCGCCTCCTGTGCCGCGTTATTCAGGCGGCGAACGCAGCTCGGTTGGTGGCGGTTCAGGCAGCACTTGGGGTGGCGGTGGGGGCGGTTCTCGTTCATCCGGTACCTCAAGCGCAGGCGGCTCCACACACTCCACGCCTGCCCCCGCGCCGGCGCCTGCACCCCGTTCCTCCGGCGGTGGCCGCCCACACTAAACGAACCATTCGCGTCCAGAAACGAAAACGCCTCCCGCTCCTGGTCCGAGAGGCGTTTTTCTTCATTTCAAGAGTCAGCTGTTTCGCGCCTTAGGAAAAAACCATTCCTGCATAGCCGACCACTTGGCTGCAATCCCCAGAAACGTCCCCGGAAGTCGCGTATTTCACGAGTTCTGCTTTCTTCGCTCCGAGTGCCCAGAGCGCCGTGAGCATCGCCACTGCGGGGCCAAGCCCACACATGGAAATTTCTTCGTTGCGGCAGGTGTCGTAGAGTCCTCGCGCATCGAGCGCCAGCAACTGATCAATGGCTTTGCGATCCTTCATCCGCGTCGTGGCGTCATCTTCGTAATGATTCAAATCCGAAGTCGTCAGCAGCAGCACGCTTTCCTTTGCATTCTTGAGCACGCGCGCCAGCGCTTCGCCAACGTTCACCAGTGATTCGAATTGCACCGTTCCTAGCGCCACCGGCACAAACGAAAATCCCGGCGTGAGTACTTGCAAAAACGGCACCTGCACTTCGAGCGAATGTTCCGTACTGTGCGCCACGCTATCCTCGCGCAGCAAAGGGCACTCTCGCCGCAATTCTCCCGCAAGCGCTTCATCGATGGGCGCGTCGCCCAACGGCGTTCGCCACGCTCCACTGGATAGAATCGCCGCCTGTTCTCCCCGCGGATAGTGCCTAACGCCAAGCACGATGACTTGCGGCGGAAACGCCACGCGCGCAAACACCGCCCCCGCCACGTGGCCCGAGTACATGTACCCCGCATGTGGCACCAGGCAGGCTTTTACAGGAAGGGCTTCGTGCTGCGGATCAGGCTGCGAATACTGGCGAACAAGAGTGGTGAGTTCTCTGGAATCGGAGGGATAAAAGCGTCCGGCAACCGCGGGGGGGCGAAGCATCTTGCGGCTCCGCAAATCAAATCGGCTTCGAGGGTTTCCCTTTGAACTTCAACGCTTGCATCGTGGAAGGGTGGTAATAGATCGTCACTTTGTCGCCGTACTGGTAGCCGCCCTTATCCACGATCTGCTGCATTTTAGTCGAGGCTTCCTGCGACAGGGAAAACGTCTGGATGGACATGTCGTTGCCCTTCGCGCGCGCGGTGATTTGCGCAGTGTTCGCGTTCATCACGAAGCCTTCAAATTTCATAATCCCATCTGGTTTGGGCTTCGGCTTCACGGCGCTTATGATGATCGGCACGGCCGTATCCACCACGACGGGCACGACCACGGGCACTTGCGCGGCAGCGGGCGAAGAAAAAAGTCCCGCCGCGAGTAACATCCCTGGCAGCCCGAACCCGGCGATTTTTGCAAACAGCTTCATTCGGCGTCGTCCGTGGCAATTCGCAGCGATTTCAGAAACCGCACATCCTGTGGCGTCATCGCCAATCGCGCCACCGGTTTCTTGTCCCCTTCTTCCGTCAGCGACTCCTGGTCCACCTGAATCCGCAACGACTCCAGGAAGCGCCGGTCCTGCGTGGTCAATTTCGCATCCTCAGCCGTTGTGCCGTCCCGCTTCGCCAGCCCGATGGTGGCGTCCAATTTCAAGACGATATCGTACCCGTGTGCGCGCACTCCGGCAATCGCGCCGGTGATGCGATCGGATTCGGACACCGTGTCGTTGATCGCGTGTCCCAATTCACGGAGCAGGTTTTTCAGGTGATCGTCGAGTTGCAAGGGGGTTTCTCCCGTACCACTAGTGCTATTTTAGGCTTACGAATTGTTGGATACAAGAGACCTTCGCGCCGTTGTCTCCAATCCGTTCACAGGGCTTTTCCCTACCTACCTGTACACAAGAATCCTACAAGAACCGCGCCTCGTTTCCTGCCGCTTGGCCGGTTTTGCGCTAAGATGCTTTTATGTCCACGACCGTGAACGCGGCCAGTGCCTCTCCGCCGCAGGGTGGTTTCCGCCGTCTGTGGCGCGTGCTGCGCCAGCTTTTTCACGAAGTCGTGGGCGCGGTTTTTGCCGTTCTCGCGCTGGGCTGGGTCAACGCCGCGTTTCGCGCCTGGACGCGCGACGTGTCTCGCTGGCTCGTCGCCATCGCGATCGCCATGGCGGGCTTGCTGGTGTTTTTCGCGGTCAGTTCGTTCCGCCACGCCCGCAAATTGTGAGCCATGTCTCGACGCGTCCGAGAGCAGGGGTTTTTGCACAGGCCGCGCTTTAGCCCGGCACGATTGAAGGTACAAGCATGTCCTTGAACCACAGCCATAATCAAATTGCCCGCCACCATTTTCGGTCCTTCCATGTCTGAAACAAAAACCAAATCCGCCCCTCCCGCCGAGCGCAAAGAAAAATTCACCACGCTTTCCGGCCTCCCGCTCGAGCCCCTCTACACCGAATCAAATCTTGCCTCGTGGGATCCCGACTCCAATCTCGGCTTCCCCGGCGAATTTCCCTACACCCGCGGCATTTACCCCACCATGTACCGCGGCCGCTTCTGGACCATGCGCCAGTACGCCGGCTTTGGCACCGCCCTCGAATCCAACCGCCGCTATCGCTATCTTCTCAGCAAGGGCCAGGCGGGCCTCTCGGTGGCCTTCGATCTCCCCACGCAAATCGGCCTCGACTCCGATCATCCTCTCGCCCTCGGCGAAGTTGGCAAAGTCGGCGTAGCCATCGATTCGCTCGAAGATATGGAAACGCTCTTCGACGGCATCCCGCTCGAAAAAGTTTCCACCTCCATGACCATCAACGCCACCGCCGCGATTCTTCTCTGCCTTTACGTCGCCGTGGCCAAAAAGCAGGGCGCCAATCTGCAAAAACTTTCCGGCACCGTGCAGAACGACGTTCTGAAGGAATACATCGCCCGCGGCACCTACATTTATCCCGTGCGCCCGGCCATGCGCATCGTCACCGATATTTTTGCCTGGTGCCGCGACGAACTCCCCCGCTGGAACACCATCTCCATCTCCGGCTACCACATCCGCGAAGCGGGCTCGACCGCCGTTCAGGAAGTCGCCTTCACCCTCGCCGACGGCATCGCCTACGTGCAAGCCGCGCTTGACGCCGGCCTCAGCGTCGACGAATTCGCGCCGCAGCTCTCCTTCTTCTTCAACGCGCACAACGATCTGCTCGAAGAAATCGCCAAGTACCGCGCCGCGCGCCGCCTGTGGGCCAAAATTATGCGCGACCGGTTCCACGCCAAAGATCCCCGTTCGCTGCTCCTGCGCTTCCATGCGCAGACTGCTGGTTCTTCCCTTACCGCGCAACAGCCGGAAAACAATATCATCCGCGTCGCCATCCAGGCCCTGGCTGCCGTGCTCGGCGGCTGCCAGTCGCTGCATACAAACTCGTTGGACGAAGCACTCGCATTACCCACGGAAGATTCCGCGCTCATCGCTCTTCGCACCCAGCAAATCATCGCCCACGAGACAGGCGTGACCAACACCATTGACCCTGTCGCGGGTTCCTACGCCATCGAGCATCTCACCAAGGAAATCGAACGCGGCGCCGAAGCGTACATCGCCAAGATTGATGCCCTCGGAGGAATGCTGCGCGCCATCGAGTCTGGCTTCGTTCAAGGTGAAATTCAGAAAGTCGCGTTCGAATTCCAGCTGGCCATCGAGAAAAAAGAGCAAATCGTCGTGGGCGTCAACGATTTCGTTGCCGAGGAAAGCCGCCAAATTTCTACTCTCCGCATTGACGAAGAAATCGAGCGCTCCCAAGTCGCGCGCCTCAAGGCTCTCCTTGCCAAACGAGATTCTGCTCGCGTGCAATCCGCCATCGCCGAGCTCCAGCGCCGCGCCTCGGCGTCAGAAAATCTTCTCCCCGCCATCCTCGCCGCCGTCGAAGCCTACGCCACTGTCGGCGAAATCTCCGACGCCCTCCGCCGCCTCTTCGGCGAATATCAAGAATCTGTGGTGATCTAAAAACCTAGTGGGGGATTTCCTGACGACGAAGTATCGCGTTCTTTGGCTTTTAGAGATTGTGCTTGCGATGCTCCTGCTATTTGTTCTCGTTGCTCCCATACAGGACTACGCGGTGAGAGAATACAAAGAGTACCTGCGACAGCCATCGCCAGAAGCGCCAAAAGCGGTTGAAGATAAGAGCCAGGAAGAATCCCAGTCGCGCCGAGGTATTGCAATTTTCTTAGTGGCCGTCGGGTTCAGCATTTCGATCCCGATATTTCGACTCCGCCATCGAAGTAGAGCGCGCCAAATCGAACGCGGGGTTTGACGTTTGACGGGCCCTCCGCCCAGGATGCCATCTCGCCCGCGCTGTAGTATCCTTCCGGTTTAAGGCACGTTATGAAACTAATTCTCGCTTCCGCTTCCGTCCGTCGCGCTGAAATCCTTCGCGACGCGGGCTACCATTTCTCCGTGCTTTCGTCGGCCGTCGACGAAACGCCCTTCGCCGGCGAGTCGCCACACGACTTGGTCCTCCGCCTCGCCGAAGCCAAAGCGCAGCTCGCCGCCGCCCGTGCCGTCGGTCCCGCCATCATCATCGCTGCGGACACCGAGGTCGTTCTCGATGGTCGCATCTTCGGCAAGCCGCGTTCTTCTGACGACGCTCGCCGCATGCTCACAAAACTTTCCGGCCGCTCCCACAACGTCCTCACCGGAGTGGCTGTCGTCCGCCTCCCCGACGCCGAACGCATCTCCTTCGTTGAAACCACTCGCGTGGAGTTCGCTCCTCTTTCCGACGAAGAAATCACGCGCTATCTGGACACTGGCGAGCCGTACGACAAAGCCGGCGCTTATGCCATCCAGGGCTACGCCGCCCGTTACATTCCTTGTATTGAAGGTTGCTATTTCAACGTGGTGGGCCTGCCTCTCTCGCGCCTTCAGCAGGCACTCACCGAACTCGGCTGGACCGAAAATTACTTCTCCGCCGTCGGTTAGCTCACAATACGATGGGGTTTTGTAGGGGCGCGGCACCGCTGCGCCGTGGTTTGGCAACCACTATGAATTGGAGTGGCGATCCTGCGCTGGTGTCATTCTGCGCCCATTCCGATGATGGGCGAAGGATCTCAGCGGATAGTTCAAGCACGGGCGCAATGAGTTGAGATCCTTCGAGCCGCAAAATACGCGGCTCTCAGGATGACAGGTCGTTGAGGAAACTCAGCAATCCTACTCGTACCTCAAGCAATCAATCGGATCGAGGTTGGCCGCCAAATTCGCCGGGTAATACCCGAAGAACAGTCCCACACCCACCGAAATCACGAATCCAATCGTCACCCACAAATACGAAAGCGTCGCCGGAATCGAAGGCACCGTAACGCGCACCAGCGTGGAAATGCCCGCGCCGATCAAAATGCCAATCGTCCCGCCAACCAGCGTGAGCACCACCGCTTCCAGCAGAAATTGCAGCCGCACGTCCGCGCGGCGCGCGCCAATGGCTTTGCGCACTCCAATCTCCTGCGTCCGCTCCGTCACGGAAATGAGCATAATGTTCATCACGCCGATGCCGCCCACCAGCAGCCCAATCGAGCTGATCACCGTCGTGAGGATCACCAGCGCTCCGGTAAGCTGGTTCCACAGATTGCTCAGAAAGTCCGGCGAGCTCAGCTCAAAATCATTTTCCTTCCCCGCCGGGATGCGCCTTAGCCGCCGCATCGCTTGAATCACTTCCCCTTGCGCCGTTTCTATGTTCACGCGCTTGGGGATGGTGAAAATCATGATCAGTTCTTTGGCTTCCGGATATTCCTTGTGGAATTTGCTCAGCGGAATGATGGCGAAAATATCCACGCCGGGCCCGAGAAACAATCCCTGATCGTGTTCGAATGTCCCAATGACTTCATACGTGCTCCCATTGATCCGCACGGTCTTGCCCAGCGGGTCTTCGTTGGGGAAGAGCGATTCGCTGATCGCTGCTCCCAGCACCACCACGGCGCGCGCGTGCGCTTCGTCAAACGCGCTGATGAACCTTCCGCGCGCAATGGTAAACAGCGGCAGCGCCGTCGTGTATTCCGGTTCCGCTCCGCGTACGATCAGCTTTTCCACGCTGTGGTCCCCGTAGGTAATCAGGTTTGAGTCCCCTAGGAAGAAGCCGCGCGTTCCAACAGTGTTCACGTCCTCCACGTCGGGAGCCGCTTGCCGGACGTACTCCGCGTAGCTGTATTCCAGGTATTTGCGCACGCGAATGCGTTGCGGCATGCGCGAAGGGTCCGTCCCCGGCGGGAAACGCGTCAGAAAGTAGGTCCGTGAGCCCAGCGACTCCACGCGATCCTGCACGAACTTGTTCAGTCCCTGGATGATTGCCGCCATGGAAATCACCGAGGAAACGCCGATGACGATTCCCAGCACTGTTAATGCCGACCGCACTTTGGACGAACGCAGCGTTTCCATAGCCGCGAGGAAATTTTCGCGCGCCTGCTCGAGTGTCATCAGGGCCATTTAGTCCGACCTCAACGCAACCACCGGATCCAGCTTTGCCGCGCGCAACGCCGGGTAAATTCCAAAAAACAGTCCCACCGCGGAACTCATGATCACGCCCATCACCGCGACCGAGGTGCGCACCGATGCCGGGAAAGGCGTGTACGTTCGCAGCACCAGCGCCACCAGAAATCCGAGCGCGATGCCGATGGCTCCGCCCGCAATGCACTGCATGAAGCTTTCCGTGATGAACTGCTTCAAAATGTCGCCCTGCGTGGCGCCCATCGCGCGCCGCACGCCAATTTCCCTCCTCCGCAGCGTCACGCTCACCAGCATCACGTTCATGATCACGATCCCGCCGATCACCACGGAAATCACGCTCACCAGGATGAACACCCCGAAGAATGCCGAGCTGATACTCTTCCACAGCGCCATGTAGCTGTCCTTGGTGCCAATGAAAAAGTCATTCTCCATCTTCCCGCTCAGGTGCCGCCGCGCCCGCAGGATAAGCTGTGCCTGGTCTTGCGCCGTCTCAAAATTTCCCGCGCTCGTCTTCACGTTGATCGTCAGGCTCGAGTGAATTCCCTGGATGCTCAGAAACACCGGCAGCGGCACGATGACGAAATTGTCCTGGTCCTGTCCAAGCACGCTGCCCACCTTCTCCATGACGCCAATAACCGTGAACTCATCGTTCCCGATCCGGATGTTTTTCCCGATGGGGTCCACGCCGAGAAACAGCCGCTGCACGATGGTGTCGCCGATTAGGCACACGCTTGTGCGGTGATCCGCCTCCCACGTGGTGAAGTAGCGCCCATTCTCGACCGTGCGCGAGTCGATATTGGCCATGTTGGGTGTTTGGCCGTAGAAGTTCACGTCCGTGGACTCTTTGTCCTCGTGTCTTGCCTTAACCGACGCGCTGGCCGTCGCGCCCACTTCGCCGCACGCCGTGCATCCTTCCTCGACCGCGCGCACGTCCTCAATCTCGATCTTCTTGTACTTCAGCGCCTTGATGATGATGTTGAAGTCCGTTACGGCAAACGGCGTGCGCGCAATCTGGAATACGTTGGTCCCCAGATTCGCGATCTTGTTCTCCACGTACAGGTTCGCCCCCTGCACGATGGTCATCACCGTAATGAGCGTGGCCACGCCCATCGTGAGTCCCAGCATGGTCAGGGACGCCCGCAGCTTGTGTGCATGCAGGGCGCTCAGGCACTGCGCCAAATTGTCCCGAATGGCTAGCATCAATAATGGGTGGTCGCTGTTTTTGTGTGACAACGCGGGTTTTCGTCAGGGCACGGCTTCCAGCCGTGCCGTAACGGCCGCAAAATCAACAAGGCTTTAGCCGCTGAGGGCCATGCCCTTGAGGTGCCACACAGTCTCATCTCTTACCGCTACTCTACCAAATCCCCTCGGGCCCGTTGCAGTTCGCCCGGAGAATCTAGCCTCACGCTATGGTTACGAAGAAATCGCCCTCGGGGTTACCGCAGAAGAAGTGCTAGGCTCGACAATTCGCACACCCGGCTCGTTTGTGGAGGGGACATTCTTATCGAGGTAAAACAGGGGACATTCTAAAAAGAGCTTTGACATTACCGCAGTTTATCCTTGACGGAATCTGCCCCAGATTACAACTCTCTTAGAATCAACACTTACGAGACCCCCTCTAGAACGGTTCATTCTAAAGGGCTTACATGGATGCTAAGTCCTTTAGAATCCGCACCTACAATAAAATAGGCGGTACCCTCTCTCAGAGTTGTCACGAGTGCTCAACTCGCACGGGGAAGACGCCTGGAAGGACTCGGCCGAGGGCAGCAAGCAGGGTTTTCCTCCGAGCGTCTGTACTGGAAAACTGGGAACTGACGACCGGTAGCAAAAAAGGGCGGCTACACGAGCCGCCCTAACCAAATGGTGATGGAACCTTTGCCGTGGCTGACGTTACTTCTTTTCTTCGGCTGGCTTTTCCGCAGGGGCCGCAGGCGGTGCCTGCGCTGGAGGCGCTGGCGTTTGCGAGGCGCCGGACATTCCTTCCTTGAAGCTGCGGATGCCTTCGCCAAGACCTTTCATC
>QHYM01000440.1 GCA_003223295.1 Acidobacteriota bacterium
CCGACAACGGTCTGCTTCGGTAGCGGGCTGAGCGGCGCTTATTGAGCGCCATTGTCGCTCCCTTCTGAGTGTCATTTCGAGCCGTCGGGGACCGTGCCTCAAAAGGGATTGACAATTTGAATTCAAGGAGAAACAGACAGTCAAGAGGATGAAGATGGGGACGGCGTCCATCGTCCTGGCAGGAAAAGATAAGGTGCTCTGGTCTACGCTCTAAGATGCGAGCCTTCCCAACATGGTCAAGTAAGTGGGAGAAAGGTTTTTATTGGAGGAGATATGGATGAGTACGAGCAACAATAGGTCGACAGAAGAAGAGGACATCCGCAACCTAGTCGAGAGTTGGGCGAAGGCAGTCCGCACCAAGAATCTCGATGGAATCATAGCCAACCACTCCCCGGAGGTATTGATGTTCGACGTCCCGCCTCCGGCTCAATCGAAGGGCATTGACGCTTACAAAAAGACCTGGGATGTATTCTTTGCTTGGTTTCAGGACTCGGGGATTTTTGAAATCAACGAACTAAAGATTACTGCGGGTGAAGATGTGGCGTATGCCGCAGCCCTTATGCGCTGTGGTGGAACGGAAGCGAACGGAGATAAAGTTGAGCTCGACTTTCGCCTGACCATTTGCTTTCGCAAAATTGGAGGTCGGTGGACGGTCATGCATGAGCATCACTCGGTCCCATCCAGTTGAACCTAGTGCTGCCATCAAGAATCTAGCCTAGTTATTCGTTGCAACCGAATCGAACTGTTACTCGGCGCCCAGCAATCCACTCGCCTGGCCAGAGTGCAGGAGGAAAAAATGAACCGTGACGCGAGGCTGATGTCTGGCATTCTTTTCGTCACCGTGCCGACGATTCAATACGGTGGCTACTTCTTGCTGAGGTTGTTTAGTGGCCAGATGCCGGGAATGAAGCCTTCACCGCTACAGACCAGTTACTTTCGAGCAGGGCATGCCCATGCAGGCGTGCTAGTGATCCTCTCCCTGATCTGCCAGATGTTGGTGGAGCATGCGGCACTGGGACCTGGTTTCGCGTGGCTGGTACGCATCGGTGTTCCGCTGGCCGCCATTCTGATTCCGCTGGGGTTCTTTCTTTCAGTCACGTTCACGCCGGATCGTCCGAATGAATGGATTTGGTCATTATATGCGGGAGCGCTGGTCCTGGCGATCAGTGTGGTTTTGTTGGGCGTCGGTTTGATTCGGGCTTAAGCCGAGGCTGCAAACTGGCACAGAGTTCAGTGCCTGATCTGATAAACGCCCCAGCAGTGAGCGATCAATCGCTGGAGAGAAGCCGAACTTCTCAGGACTAATCCGCACCGTGGAACCCGGATACCTTCCGGTTAGCTCTCTAAAAGGGGAAGTCAAGAAGAAACACATCGACGCCGACCGGAATTTTCTCGCTTCGCAGCCCACCAAATGAGCAAGAGCTGTTTTGGCCTGCCGCACCATGTGCCCGGTTGCTGGGCACTGCGGCCCGGCCGTTTGGGTTTCCTCTATCGGCGGTTTTCATTGCTGGTCGCAACGAAGCCGGTCAGCTCGATATAGGAGTTATCGCACAGTGGCTTCCGATTCAATGATCTACGCAGGTCCAGCGAAAATGTCCTAAATTTCGTTTTGGGTGCAATGGGCGCGAGTGGAGCACTCCTGACAATCTACTGCACCGTGACCGAAATCGCAGTCGAGTGCTGGATCGCCCCTAAGGTTGCCGTCACCGTGACCGTAATAGTTCTGCGGCGGTTGAACTTTGGTGACGCTGTTGCCGCCTCCGCACGCCGCCGGGCAGAATCGTGGCGGCCAGCATCAAGACGCTCAGCGCCCAGAGTCTCCGGCGCTTCTTGTCGAAGCCCGTCCCCAGAACGCAGGCCATCAATTCCAGCGGCAGCTACGCGGCGTAGAGTCTTGCTCCCTGCTCGTCGGCAGGGTCAGGAGACTCCCTGGCAGCGGGCGTGCACAATTTCAGAGTCGTGCCGTAGTTCTTGCTTAAAAAAACCGTGCCGACGACAGAACTCGCCGACACGGTTTTTGTATGCAGTCGACTTTTTTTGGCTAAGCGGCGCACCCAGTTCTCTCGAAGCTTGGTCTCAGCCGGGCTCTTCGGCTCGGATTAGTCGAAGTTAACGATCCCTGTGCCACAGCCAACCTGCTGAATCCAGACGTTTTGAATCCCTGGAGTGACGGGGTCAAGGTCAACGTCTGAAACGATCATTTTCGCGGTAAAGGACTCGTTGTTTCCGTCTCCCTGCCTATAAAAATCGGCCAGTAGCACAACGGTGTTGTCACTCGTCGTGGCTGTTTTTAAAGTCTCGGTCGCTGCGCCGGCGCACTTGAAGGTCGTGGAGGGAAGCAGGCCCGCTGTGTCCCAACGGATTCCCTGGCCTGCAAGGCAACCATTCAGCGGGCCCTGCAGGACAGTGGCTGTACACTTGAACGAACCTCCGGAGTGCACGAACGTTGTTCCGGGAACGTAGGCACCGCCCCCTGTCAGGGTCGCTGCGCCGGTGGGGAATCCGGAGATGTTTGTAACGTTGAAGCCAAATCCGTGCTTCGCTTGGGCAGAGACCTTGGTTGGCCCGGTTAGAGCTCCACCGCTTAGAAAGAACAGAATTGCGACGAGCGCGGCCGTGGGCACCGATAGCGGCGCGCTCCGATTCAAGAACAAAGCTAACTTGTTATTTCCCAATGCTTTCTCCCTCTTTGTCAAATCAGATACATGTAGTTGAGAACCTCGATGAGGTCCATCGCCAGTGATTCCTAGATGGA